>NZ_JBHGAR020000058.1:0-1002 GCF_042611115.2 Sulfitobacter sediminivivens | reverse complement strand
CCGCTATGCGGGATGGGGTGGATGGCTCCTGGTTCACCCGGCGTCGCAATGCGCCATAGTGCAGTTGTTATGAACTGCTTATGAAAGGAGCCACCCAATGCAAGTTACCACAATCGGCCTGGACTTGGCCAAGAACGTCTTTCAGGTTCACGGCATCACGGGATCACGGCAGATGGAACGGTTGCATTTAACCGCTCTTTGCGGCGCGCTCAGATGTTTACCTTTGTCCAGAAACCTGAGCCTTGCCTGATTGGCATGGAGGCGTGTGGGTCCAGTCATTATTGGGCACGTGAACTGAGTAAACTTGGCCACGTCGTGAAGCTGATCGCGCCGGTTTATGTGAAGCCGTACATCAAGCGCGGAAAGTCCGACGCGGCAGATGCAGAGGCGATTTGCGAAGCTGTCACCCGCCCAACAATGCGCTTCGTTGAGGTCAAGTCACCTAAGCAACAAGCTATTCTATCGATTCATCGCGCGCGGGATTTGATTGTCCGGCAAAGGACCCAAACGATTAACATGCTGCGTGGTTTGTTGGCACAGTTTGGGATCATCTTCGCTCAAGGTGTGGGACATGCAGTCCGGTTCGCAAAGCGTGCCCATGAGGGGTATATGCCAGACCTGCCACAAGCTGCGTGTGATGTCATTGTTGACCTGAGCGAGCAAGTGTTGACTCTTCATGCGCGGGTCAATTGGTACGGGCGTCGGATGGCAGTAGCCGCAAGGTCGGAACCGCGCATAACTTTACTTGAGACGATACCGGGCATTGGCCCGATCACCGCATCTGCAATCGTGGCGACCGTCGGAAGTGGAGAACAGTTCCGAAGTGGAAGAGATTTGTCGGCCTGGCTGGGGCTAACGCCAATCAATAAATCGACAGGCGGAAAAGAGCGCTTGGGACGCATATCAAAGATGGGCGACCGATACATTCGACGGCTTATGGTCGTTGGCATGACATCCCGCATGAAACAAATCAGAGAAAATCCTGAGCGATTTGATCCTTGG
>NZ_JBHGAR020000057.1:0-1306 GCF_042611115.2 Sulfitobacter sediminivivens | reverse complement strand
CGCCGTAAGACCCGACAGACATATTCAGCTGAAGAGAAGATCCGTATTGTATTGGCATGCCTGCGCGGCGAGGAAAGCATCTCGGTGCTGTGTCGCCGGGAAGGTATCGCTGAGAGCCTGTATTACAGCTGGTCGAAGGAATTTCTCGAAGCTGGCAAGCGCCGGTTATCTGGCGACACGGCGCGGCAAGCCACATCGCCTGAGGTAAAGGATTTGCGTTCTGAGTCCTTGGCCCTGAAAGAATGCGTCGCCGACCTCACGCTTGAGAACCGTCTGCTCAAAAAAAGCATGACAGGAAGTGGGGGATACGAGGAATGAGGTATCCTGCTTCGGAGAAACTGGAAATCATTCGCACAGTTGAGGGATCGCATTTGCCGGTCAAACAAACCCTCGACATGCTGGGCATCCCGCGCACGACATTCTATCGATGGTACGATCTCTATGTCGACGGCGGCTTGGATGGGCTGGCTGACAAATCCCCACGTCCGGGATCGGTCTGGAACCGCATCCCTGATGCCCGTCGCGATGACCTGATTGAGTTTGCGCTCGAACATGAAGCGCTGACCACGCGGGAACTGGCGGTCAAATACACGGATGAGAAACGATATTTTGTCTCTGAATCATCAGCTTACCGCATTCTCAAAGCAGCCGACCTGATAACAGCACCAGACTATGTGGTCATTAAAGCAGCCGAGGAGTTCAAAGACAAAACCACCGCCATTAACGAGATGTGGCAGACCGATTTCACCTACTTCAAGATCATCGGCTGGGGATGGTATTATCTCAGCACCATCTTGGATGATTACAGCCGTTACATCATTGCCTGGAAGCTCTGCACAAACATGCGGGCTGAAGACGTGACAGATACGATTGAACTGGCGCTGACTGCATCCGGTTGCGACCAAGCCGTCGTGCGCCACAAGCCGCGTCTTTTGAGTGATAACGGGTCCTGCTACATCTCGGGTGATTTGGCTGAATGGCTGGAAGGGCAAAGCATGAAGCATGTCCGTGGTGCGCCGTTCCACCCACAAACCCAAGGTAAAATCGAACGTTGGCACCAGACCATGAAGAACCGCGTTTTGCTGGAAAACTACTATCTGCCCGGTGACCTCGAACGCCAGATCGGGGCCTTCGTCAATTACTACAACAACCAGCGCTACCACGAGAGCCTGAAAAACGTCACACCAGCCGACGTGTACTTTGGGCGCGACAAAGCCATCCTGAGAGAAAGGCAAAAGATCAAGAAACAGACAATCCGACAACGCCGCTTGCAACATCAAAAACAAGCAGCATAATCAATCACACA
>NZ_JBHGAR020000056.1:0-1536 GCF_042611115.2 Sulfitobacter sediminivivens | reverse complement strand
GATTCTGTGGAAAAACAACGTGTTGCTGACGCAGAAAGTAGCCCTCTAAACTGGGCGCAAGCGCCTTTCTTATCAGGCTTTGCGTGTTTGCTGCGGTGCAGGAAAGATCTTGGCCAGTTTGCGGAGGTTCTGGGCGGTTGCGGCGAGCAGGAATTCATCATTTGCGCCGCACGGGCCACGTAATCGGAGCCGTCCCAGCCCGAGGATGCGTTTGAGATGGGCGAAGAGCATCTCGACCTTTTTGCGGAGCTTGGATGAGATCTTGTACTGGCGCGTTTTTCTGATGGCGCGGGCGACATCTCTGGCGTCTTCATGTTCTTCGCGGGTGATCTTGCGGGCATCTGCGTTCGGGCAGCACTTCATCTTTGATGGGCACGCCTGACAGGTGTGCTTGAGGGCCTGATACTTGGCGACACCTTTGCCGGTCGGGCCACGGTTCGGATCGGAATAGTTCCGGCGGAACTGCTTGAGCGCTTCGCCTTCGGGACAGATGTATTGATTGTTCTGAGCGTCCCATTCGAAGTCAGCGCGGGACCATGTGCCATCTGTCCGGCCAGCCTTATCGATGACCGGAATATGCGGAGCGATCTTGCGCTTCACCAACCAGTTCAGCATGGGTCCCGATCCGTAGGCGGTGTCTGCAATTAACCGTTCCGGGTGCAGGTCGAACTTGTCTTTGACCCGTTTCAGCATGGTCTTTGTCGAGCCAACCTCAGCCTGCCTGATTGAGCGCGTCGCCTCGACATCAATGATGACGCCGTGATCGGTGTCGATCAGATAATTATCGGAATAGGCAAAGAATGCTGGGCCTTTGCGGGCTGCCGTCCACTGGCTGGCCGGGTCAGAGAACGACGTGAACTTGGGTTGCACCGGCGTCGCGGCACCAAAAGCCGCTTCATCGAGCGTGTCGAGATACTCGCGAACAGCCCGTGGTGCCGCGTCCGCATCGATCCGTCCCGCATTCCATTCCTCTTTGGGCGCAGAATACTGTCGGTTGGCATCAGCTTCGATCAAGCTGGCATCAACGGCCATGCGCTGGCCACTCACCAGACCTTCCGCGATACACCGTGCAACCGTCCCCTCGAACAGATGGCGCAGCAGTTCGCTCTCGCGGAAACGACCATGCCTGTTCTTTGAGAATGTGGAATGGTCAGGAATGCGGTCGGTCAGATCAAGTCGGCAAAACCAGCGATACGCGAGGTTCAGATGTACCTCCTCACAGAGCCGTCGCTCGGATCGGATGCCGAAGCAATAGCCCACCAGAAGCATACGGATCAGCAGTTCCGGATCGACAGATGGTCTGCCAGTATGGCTGTAGAACTCGGTCAGATACTGACGGATGTCGCTCAGATCGACGAACCGATCAATCGACCGCAACAGATGATCTTGGGGGACATGATCCTCCAGCGAGAACTCATAGAACAACGCCGCCTGCGCTTCCTGTCTCGGTCCCAACATCAGCCAGTCCTCCAAATCTTTGGAAGAATTGAATCAGCAGTTCATGCGCCAATCAAGGAAGAGTTTTTCAACGAGATA
>NZ_JBHGAR020000055.1:0-1621 GCF_042611115.2 Sulfitobacter sediminivivens | reverse complement strand
AATCGATAAGATGAACCAGAAATCCTCCCTTATTCAAATCCTCAAATCTGTCCCAAGGGTGCTGACGTCAGACACGGCAACCAAAGCACTCAATGTTGCTCTCTTTCTAAGATCGATCATTGTAAATTACTCCCTCATAAGTGTGCACGTCAGCTTCTTGCGTAGGTTAGAATTTGCCTTGCTTCACAAGTTTTAGGAAATCGGAAAGCGCAGCTGTAGTCTCTGTACGAAACTTTGGATTGTTGTCTGACCCTAAACTCGGTCTGATGATCGAAAACCGGAAGAAAGTTGGGGCCAAGCCACCATCCCTTCCCCGGAACTCAAGCTTTCCAGGGTCAATGACCTCGAACTTCAAATTTGCTTTTACACTGCTTGCTTCAAACTCCGTTCCAAAAGCAGTTTTCCCATCAACGGAAAGCTCCGTGAACTCAGAAAATCCAACTTCATCGGCCACCACGTAAAGCTTTTCCCCCTTAGAGTATATAACATCCATCAATTGCAGAGACGCTATAAACCTGTCGGGGTCACTGTTCAGGGCGTCTATGAGGCCTTGCACGGGACTGCGGAAGGCTTCCGTGCGAAGGTTTTCTGTCTTCAGAACTGACCGTCTTGATACCTCGGCCTCCAGCGCGCTAACTTCCGCGGCGGTAAGTGTGACGTTGCCGCTGAACTTGGCTCCCGTCTCGAAAGTCACTGATGTGTCAAAACCTGTTTGGTCGGAGAACTTGTTTGAAGGCTGCGGAGAAATGATGTCCACGCGTTGTATCTGGTCGGAAGATCGATCCCAAATCCAGACATACCCTAGACGTACATTATTGACATTGAGCAAGCCTTTCTCTGTGTAGGCTCTCGACATTATGACTTGGGCTGAATCGCAAGCTGCAAACAATAGAACCAACGAGAATACTAATATTCTGAGCACTGTAATGTCCTCCACGTCTCGGTAAAATCTGGTTAAAATTAGGCTTTCGACGGCAACGAATTTGAATATCAAATTTCCCCAGATTGATTAGCTCAAACACTGGCTCGGATAGGTCCGAAGCATCGTTCATTAAGCGCAATCACACTCGCATAGGGTGCAGCATGGTAGCCATCGTAGTCAATTCTTTTCATCAAACAGCGGTTATCTGATGATACTCATCGGTCACAGACGGTCGATTTGACGCGAGACGCCTGATCACCAAAACCATTAAAATTCTTGTGACACAGGCCCTTGGCAGAACCTAGTTTGATTCTGTCACGTTTTTTGACCAAGCCTGAGATAGCTGACATTCGATCGAGGTGCAGCATCGAGCAAAGTGGGCTCGAAGCCGCCGTTAGCTGCTGCTTGCACGAAAGGCAGCTTCGGGCCGTCCAAGTCGATCCCAGCCCGCGTAGATTTACGTTTTATGCTGCAGTGCGGAAGGCGGCTCCGAGCCCAATTTGACGGATACCGCACAAAAAAAAAGAATGGCAGGTTAGAAGAGAGCCCGAACGGAGGGTACGCCGACGCGTGGGTTAAATTTCCCAGACTGCATTCGAGCATAGATTCAGGCGCAGAGCAAATTTGGACCTGTCGCGGTTTGATGCCGCTCCTTTGATAGCATTTAGTGCAACAAAGGAGACTGACTATGGGACTGAA
>NZ_JBHGAR020000054.1:0-1823 GCF_042611115.2 Sulfitobacter sediminivivens | reverse complement strand
TTCGAAGGCGTCCACGATGTCGCTGGTGACGGGTCCATGATCTTGTTGCCAACGCCGGGGCATACGCCCGGCTCCATGTCCCTGCTGCTCCAACGGGATGGTTGGGACCCGATCCTGCTGGTGGGCGATCTCACCTATGAGACTGCATTACTCGACCAAGACATTGTTCCCGGCACCGGAGACAAGGAAACGCAGCTTGCCTCGTTTGCCAAAGTTCGCAGGCTCAGAAGCCGGTTGTCGGGTCTTGCGATTATCGCCTCACACGATTTTGACGCAGAGGCCGCCATTTCAAAAGCCATTCGCAAAGAGAGCATTCTTTAGGGAGATTGCAAAATGACCGAAACAAAAAGCAATCACTGGGACGCAATTGTGGTCGGGTCCGGCATGGGAGGTATGACGGCCGCGGCCGCGCTTTCAAAAATGGGGCACAAAGTCCTGCTTCTGGAACAGTACAAAACCTTGGGCGGTCTCACTCACAGCTTCTCACGTGATGGTTTCTCTTGGGACGCGGGCATCCACTATCTGGGCTGCCTTGCGCCGGACGACCGGGAGCGCGCGATGCTGGATTGGCTGACTCATCAGCCGATGGCCTTCGAGCCCATGGGGTCAGTCTATGACAACCTGCACCTAGGCGACGCCCCACCCCTTGCTCTGTCGCGCCCCTTCGAGGCGCAGGAACGCGACCTGAAGGATCGTTTTCCCGAGGAGGCCGAAGCGATCGAGGCGTGGATCGAAGCACTTCGGGAAGGGCGAGAAACGATGTACACACTGGCGTCTACTCGCGCCATGCCAGAGTTCGTCGGCGACATGATCGACTGGTGGAACCACCGAGCTATCGACAAGTGGTGCAAACGCACGACCAAGGAGGTCGCCGAAAGTCTCACACAAAACCCGGACCTCATCGCGGCCTTTACTGCACAATGGGGAGATTTTGGCGGGCGCCCCCACAAGGCAAGCTTTGCCATGCATGCCCTGATCCTTGGGTGCTATTTGCAAAGCGGCGCATGGTATCCTGAGGGCGGCGGAATGGCGTTTGCCGAACACTTGATCCCGACAATCACAAACGCAGGTGGGGAGGCGCGTGCTGGCGTGAGGGTCGAAACACTTCTGACCGAAGGCGACAAGGTCGTCGGGGTGCGCACATCTGCGGGCGACGATATTCGCTCTGACGTCGTTATTTCCAACATCGGCGCGCGCGAGACAATCAACACCTTGCTGCCAAGAGGATTTGGAGACAAGGACTGGATCGACGAAATACTGGCGCTGCCTCCATCCATCGCCCATTTCAGCCTGTTCCTGGGATTCGAAGGCGACATCACAGAGGCGGGTGCCACACGGTCCAACCACTGGATCTATCCAGGCAGCGAAATAGACGCCGTCTGGGACGACGCTCCAGACGGCGAACCGCCCGGGTTCTTCGTGTCATTCGCTTCTCTGAAGGATCCAATGCACGATCCAGGGCCCGATCAGAAATATGCCGGCGAAGTCGTCACCTGGACCGATTGGAGCACCGTCGCACAATGGGCCAGCCTGCCTTCGGACGAACGGGGTGCCGACTACAAAGCCTTCAAACAGAAGGTGGAAGACAAAATGTTCGCACTGTTTGCCGCGAAATTTCCCGATGCGGCCAAACTTGTCGTCCTGAAAGAGCTTTCGACACCGCTCGCAACTGAAGCGATCACCGGTCACCACGAGGGCCGCTTTTATGGGCTGGACGGAACACCGGAGCGGGTGTTGAGCGATGCACTGCGGGCGAAGACCCCGATCGATGGGCTCTATCTGTCCGGGCAGGATGTGGTCAGCCAAGGCATTCAAGGCGCGCT
>NZ_JBHGAR020000053.1:0-2039 GCF_042611115.2 Sulfitobacter sediminivivens | reverse complement strand
CAGAGGTGGAACACCTACTGCGAAGAGAACACTGGAACCGGCAGGAACAAAAAATGCTCAAATCATCTTGCGGAATTAGAGAACACAATCGGCTCAAAGCGGTCATCTGACAGTTTCGGTTCGGCGTTTGGGACAACTGAAGGTCGTAGATGAACACTTCGCGGGACGAAGCCGAAGTTCAGTCTGCGCTGTCCAATGTCTACAGCGAAGCCAAGGTCGAATTGCGGCTACGAGTGCCGAGCGCGGATGAGGTCCGATCCCTTCTCAGCGACCATAATGGTGGGCGCGTTCGTGTTGCCGCTTACCATGGTGGGCATGACCGAAGCATCGCAGACCGAAAGACCCGTAAGCCCGTGGAGCGCAAGGTCGGGGCCGACGACGGCACCTTCACCGGGCCCCATGCGGCATGTGCCTGTGGGGTGCCAGATCGTGCTGGCCGTCTCTCGGATTAAGTGTTCGATCTCGGCATCGGTGGCATCGGACTGAGTTGCAGGGCCTTCACAGATTACATCGAATGCTGAGGCGTTCAGAATCTCCGCGTTGCGGCGACAGTGCGCAATCATGAGGCGCAGGTCTTGTGGGTCCGAAAGGTAGTTCGGGTCGATCCGCGGCGGGTCGAGTGGATTGTCGGAAGCAAGCGTCACCGAACCGCGACTATGGGGGCGGCAAACATAGCCTCCAAGCTTCACGGAGCCGAGATCAGTCCGTCCGGCGGTGCGGTAGAACTCAGCGAGGCTTGGTGTGAAGATCGACTGGAACTGGGGAAAGTCTGCTCCGGGGTCTACCGAGTGGAAGGCGACAGAGTCCAAATGCATAGTGGCGAGTGGACCGCCGCCGGTCTCATGGAACTCCGTGATGGCCGCGTCGAATGTCTCGGTCACACTGCCATAGATTGCCGTGGGGTCCTTTAGACGGCGAGACGTGCCGTCCTGAGAGTAGTGGTCCTCGAGGTGCTGTCCGACATGCGGATTGTCTAGGACGACGTCGATCCCGTTGGCTTGGAGATGATCCGCGGGGCCAATACCTGAGAGCATCAAGAGGTGCGGCGAGCCTATCGATCCAGCGCAGAGCACGATCTCAGCTTCAGCGGTCAATCGGCGAGGTGTGCGACCCTTTTCCAGCAGTTCGACGGCAACGGCGCAGCCTTTTTCGACAACAATGCGGGTCACGAGGGCCTCAGAGATAACTGTCAAGTTAGGACGGTTGCGCACAGGATCGAGGTAGCCGGTAGCGGTGTCGCAGCGGACGCCGTTCCGGGTGGTCGCCTGCAGGTAGCCGCAGCCGTGCTGCGTGGCACCGTTGATGTCGGAAATGAAAGGGATACCGCATTGCGCTGCGGCCTCGAAGAACACCTCGCAAACGGGATGGGCGTGTTTGTGTCGTTCAACCGAGAGCGGGCCGTTTGTGCCGTGGTAGGCGTCTTCGAACTCGGCGTTCGCTTCGGCGCGAATGAAATAGGGCACGACGTCATCGTAGCTCCAGCTCAAGTTACCCAATTGCGCCCAGCCGTTGTAGTCGCCTGCATTGCCGCGGACGTAGACCATGTAGTTGAGCATACTTGTGCCGCCAAGAACGCGCCCTCGGGGATAGGAGATCACACGGTCGTAGAGGTGCTTCTGGGGCACAGTGCGGAAGCCCCAGTCGGATTTGGTGTTCTGCTGGCGCATGGCCGCGCCCGGAATGCGGGAGAGGACGGGATCAGGCGGGCCTCCGGCCTCAATTAGGGCAACGCGAGCATCGCCGTTTTCGCTAAGCCGCCTCGCCAAAACACATCCAGCAGAACCAGCGCCAATGACAATGAAATCGAAATTATCTATCATAAAAGTGTCTGCCTCCGTTCAGATCCCCCGAAATACGGGAGAGCCAACTCTAGACCCAAGTGTGAGACCAATGAGGCATGCAGCCCCCAACCACCATGCCCAGCTTAAGAACAGGAATGGCGACGTCCGCTTTGATAACCTTAGCAGACCTTCATGCGAATCGCAGCATCAAGCAATTTGGGCTTATTTTGTTGAAGAAGTCGCCGTGATTTGGGGGGG
>NZ_JBHGAR020000052.1:0-2491 GCF_042611115.2 Sulfitobacter sediminivivens | reverse complement strand
TAATCAATCACACAAACGAGCCAGAACCTCCAATGCTCAAGCCGCTCTGATGTCCCAATTTATATGACGACGGACACCTTTTATATGAAGAGCGACGTAATGATACCGGGCACTTCCCCTCATCTGACGACTGGCACAGAACAAACTGGCGCAGACCTTCATATGCTGGCGCTGGCAGTCACCGAAGAATCGCCACCAGCGGACCTTTGGAGCCGCATTGATGCACAGCTTGATGCGGAGCACGCATCACCCGGTGTTTCGTCAATCCGTGCGCAGGACGGCACCTGGGAGGCGCGCCCCAAAGGCGTCTGGAAGAAAATCATCTCCACCCGTCCCGATGGAGTTCAGATGTATCTTCTGAGGTGCGCGCCAGGCGCGCGCATTCTCGGGCATCATCACAAACATGTAGAGCAGGTCTTCGTCCTGGAGGGGGAGTTTCAGATGAACGGCGTAGTTTTCGGGGCCGGAGATGGCCAGATGGCTGGCGCTAATACAGACCACCCGGACATTTACTCCGAATATGGCTGTCTTTTGCTGATAGTCGCCTGAGCTGAATAGTGCCCGCACAGACTATGGTTCCGTGAGCGATGTTCAATCAGACTGCTGCTGAAGAATAGGGTGACGGCAAAGGAAAAGACCTGCAGGAAGTTTAACGCCAGTGCGGACATTGGAAACCCGGCTGACAAGGGTCTCTTCGTCCGCAGAGCGTAAATTCGGTCTCTGATCCTTGCTGCACTCTGCACGAATGGCCACGTTTCCCGCTGCCCGAAAGCACCGTACTTTACGCTACCGCAGCAATTCCCACGCCGCGAGCGCACGCAGCAAGAAAACCGAACTCACGAATTGGGCTCTCTCCAGGCCTTCACCGCGATGTGTGCAGAGGTCTGCTGAGCGAACAAAGCACCATTTGGCTGCTTTTGCCCCAATGGCAATTAATGGCGCTTTGCGTTTGCACTGAAAAGTAGCGCGAGATGAAACAAGTCCTTTGATCTAAGTGGAGTGTTGCTGATCGGAACGAACAAGAGCCGATGCTCAGAGTTGGTGTTCGGCCCCAACAATTGATCTGCTGCCCGAAAACTGGACCACTTAGATGCGGCTGGTCACAATGGCCTGCGCATTTTGGAAGTACTTTAATGCTCTAGTTGCTATTTGTTCTTTGAAAAAATGAGTTTCCTCAGTGATAGTTACTCACTGCTGAGTCATTTCAAGTAATATCCATTGCGAAAACCGCGACCGGGCTAGAAAATCCATTAAACCGGACGTCACCTATCGGAATGCAGGATTGACCCATCCCGATGGCTGATCGTGTTGCTTCGTCAATAAGGATCGGGCAGGACGCCACTTTTGTGTGTCCCTCAAGACGTGACGCGAGGTTTACCTTATCGCCGATACAAGTGTAGGTCGCTCGGTTTTTGGTACCAGCGTAACCGGCAACGACCTCGCCTGTCGCACACCGAACTGAGCAGCCCCACTTGAGTGGTCCATGTTAAAAGTTAGTGCATGATTGGCCGTTGGTCCATCGGGATGATGGCTTCAGGCGCTGGTGGGCGATAGCCTAATGCTCTGTGTGGTCGCTTGGTGTTGTAATGTCTCCTCCAGCTTTCGATGATGATTTGGGCTTCACGTAGCGAGTAAAAGATTTCGCCGTTCAGCAATTCGTCTCGCATCCGCCCATTAAAACTCTCGCAATACCCGTTCTCCCAGGGTGATCCGGGTTCGATGTATGCAGTCTTTGCGCCGACCCGCCTTGATCCAGTCCCTAACGGCCTCAGCGATGAACTCCGGGCCATTGTCTGATCGAATATAGGCGGGCACACCGCGCAGGATGAACAGGTCCGTCAGAGCATCGATTACCTCGGTCGAGTTGAGCTTGCGTTTCACCCGGATCGCTAAGCATTCTCGGCTGTGTTCATCCAAGATGTTAAGCGTCCTAAAGGCTCTGCCATCGTCTGTTCTGTGGTGCACGAAGTCATACGACCAAACGTGATTACGATACTCCGGACGCAGCCGGACACATGATCCATCGTTGAGCCAAAGGCGTCCTTTCTTAAGTTGTTTCATCGGCACTTTAAGCCCCTCACGTCGCCAAAGCCGTTCGACACGTTTGTCGTTCACCTGCCAGCCTGCGTCTCTCAACAGGGCAGCAACTCGACGGTATCCATATCGACCAAACTGGCGCGTCAACTCGATCATGTCCTCGACCAAGCGTTCTTCGTCAGCACGCCCACGTGGCAATCGACGTTGTGTGGATCGCTGCTGGCCCAGAACGCGATAAACCCGTCGTTCAGAAACCTTGAACCGACCACGCACATGATCGATGCAGGCCCGCCGACGTGAGGGGCTCAGAAGTTTCCCGATGCGGCCTCCTTCAAGATTAGCTTGTCCAATGTCAGGTCAGACACCGCGCGACGCAGGCGCTCGTTCTCTTTCTGTAGCCGCTTCAGTTCTTTGAGTTGTTCTGTGCCCATTCCACCGTACTTCTTCTTCCCAT
>NZ_JBHGAR020000051.1:0-3592 GCF_042611115.2 Sulfitobacter sediminivivens | reverse complement strand
TCCTTGTCCGGGATAAAGTTCAGAACAAGCCCAGACACGACGACATCAGCGGTACCATCATCCACCGGAATAGTGTCACCTGATCCTTGCAGGAATGATGCTCGTTCATCATCTGTTTCTTTCCGCGCCAGTTCTAGGAACCCTTCTGATGGTTCGATGCCAACAACAGACTTTGGGTCCCGATCCTGCAGAATCTGCGACGTAAGCGCTCCGGTTCCACAACCAAGGTCAAGCCAGCGCAAACCTGGTGCGGTGTCTAACCAAGACAAGAACTTTTTGCCTGTCTTCCGACTCCACCTGCCAACATACATCTCGTAAGCGTCGCCATCGGTCCATTTGTCCTGCATGGTCTCGTCCTTGCTGCTAATTGGGTTCGCTCAATCTTAACACAGGCTATCTTGCATGTCCGGTCCGGGCTCTTGGCGGACTTGCGGCGGTGCAGCGAGCGGAGCCGGGCTTGTGACAGCCAGCTCAACTTGATCGGCCCATACCGGCAATTCCCTTGACCATCGCAACGCGCGGTGCGGCCCGTCGAACCCGCCATTTGCTGCGGCCGCAAAATCATCTGACCCGTCAATTTACACAATGCAGTACATTGCTGCCGTTGGTGCTGTCCGAATTTGACTGTTTTCCCAACCAAAGCTAGTCCACACTTGATAGTTAGATGACAATTGGGAGGGCCCATCTTGGGAAACAAGCGAGAATTGATTTCAAACGGGAATCCTATGGAGGCGATTGTTGGGTTCAGCCGCGCTGTTCGTGTCGGGTCATATATTGCAGTTGGTGGAACCGCTCCGGTAGACCAAGATGGCAAAACCGTGGGTATCGGCGATGTTTTCCTTCAAACAAAACAGTGCTTTGAGATCATCAAGTTTGCATTGGAAGACGCGGGATCTGGTCTTCAAGATATAGTGCGTACCCGTGTGATACTTACGGACATCGACAATTGGAAACAGGCCATCGAGGCCCGCAAAATATACTGCCAAGAAGCACGTCCTGTGGACACAATCATGGCTATCAACCGCTTCGTTAATCCTGAATGGCTTGTCGAGATTGAGGTCGATGCCGTGGTGGCAGATCAACCGGTGGCTTAGTACAATTTAGGCTGTAAAGCTGCCAACAAACTAGTTCTCGCCGATGACCGTATCGCATGACGCCGCGATTTCGGACCACCACCGTCGAGCGATTTAGGCTAGTGCCACCTCTAACCGACGGAGCGCCTTTTTCGGCCAAACCTCATCAAACTTGTAGAACTCTTCAAAGACAGGGATGTCTTTGCTGAGAGGCACCCATGCCTGCTTGCTGCTCGTGAAGATTTGTACGTCTGGGGGGCACCGATCTGGCTCATTCATGGTTCCGACGCGCACATACCGTAGCTTTCCAAGACGAACCATGTAGCTGCTGAAGACGGCAACGCCGCAGTTTCCGCAGCGAGTAACGATCTGGCCTTTTCCGCTCGGTGTTGAAAGCTCATGCTCGCTGATCGGTCCTTCATACTCGACCCGATCGGCCTCGATTATTGCGTTTAAGACATAGGCGGCCCCTGTCTGCCTCTGGCACTCACTGCAGTGACAGCAATGCACGAACATAGGTGGTGATTTCATTCGATAGGTGACAGCGCCGCAGCCGCATTTTCCCTCAATCATTCTTCCCTCCCTATCTTCTTCTTTTGATCAAACCCAAACCCTAGTCGGCCAATTTGTAGTGCTTAATTGTCCGGGACTCGACCAATTCAGCCTCAGCCGGATCAATATGCGGGCTCTGGTAGTCTTCGCCAACGAATGCCTTGAGCGAGTCCAAGCTGTCCCAGACCATTACAAAGCTGAATTCTCTTGGAGATTCCTGACATGGGGCACCAGCTAGAACTTTAACAATACCCTTTGTCCCGTTCATTAAAGGGATCGCTGTCTCATGGAAGAACTTGCCGAACTCTTCCTCTTTGCCTGGTCTCGTAACAACCTGAAATATCCGCATGATCATGCATCCGTCCTCCGAAAAGTGCGGTTCTTGGATGTATGCATGCCTCAGACTATTGCAGGCTAGCACGATATGGCAAGATTGTCTGCTCTGGGCTGATTGTGTTGAAAAACTCCGATTTTGGCTAAAATTGCTAGAAAAGTGGCCCATAGAAAGCTTTTCAAAAAATTCGACGAGGGGGTCGGCCAAACCGCTGACTTGGCAAGGTGAGAGGTCGTCATGGCCTGCACTGATCGTTCAGCGCCGACATGGATGAATCAATGGATTTCGGCGGAAAAATGTGTTGGCCGACTTTTCGAGTTTTTCAACATGGCGTAATTCCTGAGTGGTGCGAGTCTCGGAGCGTGGCACGGCTTGTTATGTTGGCCACAGGCAAACACGAAGGAGAAAGCCGATGAAGACCTATGTTGGACTGGATGTGTCACTGAAAGAAACGTCGATCTGTATCGTGGATGAGACGGGCGTTGCGTTGAAGGAGGGGGTGGTCGTCTCTGATCCCGACCTGATCGTTGAATATCTGGCGGAACATTCACCGATGATGCAGCGTGTCGGTTTGGAATCTGGGCCAACGTCCAGCTGGTTATGGCGAGAGTTGGAAGCACGGGGTCTGCCATCCATTTGCATTGACGCGCGTCATGCTAGTGCTGCTCTGTCGATGCAGATCAACAAGTCGGACCGCAATGATGCCCTTGGTCTTGCGCGTATCATGCAGACCGGGTGGTTCCGCCGGGTGCAGGTCAAGAGTGAGAACAGCCATCGCATTCGTGCGCTGTTGAATGCGCGCAGCCTTTTGGTGCAGGTGCGCCGCGACCTGGAAAACCAGATCCGTGGCCTGTTCAAGAGCTTCGGTCTCATTATCGGGCGGGCCAATGGCGGTGTGTTCTTGAAACGTGCTCTCGATGTTTCCCAGCAGGCTCCTGAACTGGCTGGCATTGCGAGACCACTGCTGAGCGCTCGCGCGGACGTTGATCGTCAACGTCTGGATCTGGAACGACAGATCAAGCGAATTGCCCGTGAAAACGAGCAATCACGCGCCTTCATGACCGTTCCAGGCGTTGGACCGATGACTGCCCTTGCCTTCTTGTCGGGCATTAATGATCCGGCTCGTTTTGCACGATCGCGCACAGTGGGTGCCTATCTTGGATTGACACCCAGACGCCATGCATCCGGCGAAGTGGACTGGACAGGACGGATATCAAAATGCGGTGATACGATGTTGCGCACCTACCTCTTCGAGGCAGCAAACGTGGTGTTGACCCGCACCAAACAAACCTGCGCGCTGAAGACATGGGGCATGGAAATCGCCGCGCGCTCTGGGGGCAAAAAGGCGCGTGTCGCGATTGCTCGGAAGCTGGCGACGATCCTGCACCGGATGTGGTGCGATGGAACATCATTCAAGTGGGCAACAACATAGGAAAGAGTGAAATACGAAATCGCCCCGACAAAGGGTGAGCGATGTCCCTGCCGGGACGAATGGCGGTGATGAGATCGACCGATTTTGTGCGAAGGACCACCAATCCCAAACGCGGTTTCAACATTGATCCATCAACGCTTTCTTGCGCCATCATGCAGAGGTGGAACACCTACTGCGAAGAGAACACTGGAACCGGCAGGA
>NZ_JBHGAR020000050.1:0-3760 GCF_042611115.2 Sulfitobacter sediminivivens | reverse complement strand
CGCCGCGAGGCGGCCACCCCCCCCCAAATCACGGCGACTTCTTCAACAAAATAAGCCCGAAGGTGACCTTAGTCGTTTCCACAGCATTCGTCGGATTCGGTGAAAAGCGGAAGTTCGTTGCAACTGCATTCACTATTTTTGAATTTGAAATATCCGATACTCGGACAACGTTCCTATTACCACTCTACACAATCGAACAGTCCTGCGGTTGAAGATTGGATCGAAAGGCCTATCTGCTTTCCTCCGACTGATGTTGGCCTCCTTGTTCGTAAGCTCGTGAAACTTCGGCAGCAGCAGATTGGCTAGCCCTAATACGCCTCCCATATCGAGCGGGCATTTCAGGCGATGTCCAGCGACCTGCCACCATTATTGACGAGAGATCACAACCAATCCTGAAAGCATCATGTACCCCGCCCACTCGGGTGCTATGAGCTGAGACGTCTTTTCTACCAGTACAGCGTTTCATAATTCTTGAAATGGTGCTCGGGCTCATCGCCACCCGTTTCGCTCCTTGCTGAGATTTGGTCAACAAAGGTTCAGTAGGCTGTAGTTTCGCAAGTTCTATCCAATCAAGAACAGCCTTAGTTCCTCGACCAGAAAGAAACGCATAGTCCCCTTGCCCATAAGTGTCTGTTTTTGACCGCCGTACGAACAAAAGGCTGCTGTCGTCATCTTGCCTGATCAAATCCTTTACTTTGAATGCCACAATTTCAGATGCCCTACACCAGCTATCAGTGGCTACCCAAAGAACCGCTTTATCTCGAATGTTCTGTCTAGTTTTACCCAATCGATCAATCGCAAGAATTACTTCCTTTTTGCCGAGAGGCGGTGCTTGATTGGTATGCGCCCCATACTTTCGTTTGACGCCCTTCAGCGCAAGGTCAACCATCCGATGTCTGGTGGGCGAAGGGAGGAAATTCGAGCGGTGTAGTTCAGCAATAGCCCAAAGCCTTGTTTCGATGGAGTTTGCAGCTAGCCTGCCACCCATATCATCAACCCAAGACGCTAATACTCTTGGATCAATAGGCGGTTCCGGTGAATAGCCATTTTTTTCACACCAATCTCCGAACAATCGAACAACCATTTTATAATTTCGCAGAGTTTCAGGAGCAAAAGCTGCCTCTGACCTCCGACGATATTCCTCTATGAGTTCTTCACGCCTGGTTGGCGTTGTATTGGCCAGTGACGTTAACATTTCTGCACGTTCAGTATCTCGATCAAAAATCAGCTTCATCAATCGCCTCCTTCAAAAAACGGGTTAACCATTTGTTAACGTCGGCACTGTAGCACTCACTTATGGCTCAAAAAGCTTCGATGTTGGGAAATGAAATCGCGATTGCCGCCAACTTGTAAACCAAACGGCGAACTGCAAAACAAGCGTTCTTTGATACTAAATGATGAGGGATTGTTAATGGCTGATAGTGGACGACGAGTTGGTGATAGGGTCACGTCAAGCTTCTTCAGAAAGGTGCAAAGTGGAGATACTTGGCTTGCAATTGAAATTACTCGTGCCAGTTCGCAAAGCAGCTGGAAACTTGAGATAACCACTGAGGAAATGAAGACTATCACTTGGCCTGTACCGTTTGAAACTTCAGATCGTGCCCTGCAGGTTGCGATGCAAACCATTGATCAAATTGGGGCTTCAAATATGGCGGCATTTGCGCGGCCTGAGATACCGCAAAAGCACTAGTGAGGCTTCGATAGCCGCAGATTGCTAGGCGACTAGCGGATTTCTGTATCGGAAAAGTTATAGCGCAACGCCGCCCCCCCCAATCAATGTCGGCATTAGGCATATCAGCGCAGCCGCAATTCGTCCTCCTTTGCCCGCAGAAGGCTGACGACAGTACCGGTGGCTTTGCTTCGGTTCTTCCGGGCCCAAGACCAATTTGGTTCCTCTGCTGTCTGCAAGGTGTCCCGAAGACGTGTGAGGCGCGAATCCTTCCGAACCATTTGAATTGGTGCAAATCGGCGCGAAATCTCGGTCTCAATCGAATCGCAGCATAGATGGCCATAAGTTCTACTTACGGTATCTGTATTAGTGTGACCGAGTTGCTTCGCGACTACGGCTAAAGGTGTTCCTGCTTGAACCAGTTGGCTGGCATAGGTGTGCCTGAGGCCATGGAACACAAACCCTTCAGGTAGTCCCGCACGTCGCACGGCGTCTCTGAAAATATGCTTGTGACATCCAGACCATTTGTTTCCCGATGACATGCGGAATACGAAGTCTTCATCATCCAAGCCTTCAACTTGATCCAAAAAGAACGACATTCCCTCGTCTGGGAGGATCACATAGCGCCCGCGATAGCTCTTCATCGGTGCAACAAATATGCCAAACACATGCCCTCCTACGTCGCGCGCCTTGATACTTGCAAGTTCAGATACTCTGCATCCGGAGTACAATGCTGCAAGGACTAGCAGCGCGAGATCAGGCCGACACGATGCTATCAAACGTTTGGCCTGCGCACGGGTCAAAAAGAATTGCCGAGGTGTGTCGGCGTGTGGCATTCGTCTTAGCCGCCGCCATGAGCGCTCACTATCAACATCGCCATTCTCCCAAGACATTTCGATTGCTGCTCTGAGTAAGCTGATTACCGTATTGAGAGTCTTCTTTCGCTTCCGAAGCTGATCGTGTTCCAAGTTTTCAAGACTAGTTCTTGGCCCCTGCGTTCCGTTACCTCTTTTTGGAGCCGACTCGAGTACATCAATGCAGAATTGCGTGAATGTAGATTGACTAAGTTCTTCGACGGGGAGGTTGCCTAGCTTGGGAATTATGTGGTGGTTGATCAGAGAAAGTGTCGTCTCGAAATAGGTCCTCGCGGCGGCAATACGCTTCCATTCTACAAATCCATGCATTGCGTCGCCAATTGTGAAGCGATGACTGGTCTTCGTGTATCTTAACTTAGCATTGACGCCCACTGCGTAGGGTTCCGAGGCAATCGCAATGATGTCGGGACGATTGAACCAATTTTTTGCAAGGGCCAGTGCTTGGTCGTAGTCCAGTCCATCCCTGTGGAATGGGGCAAGCTTACCAATTCTTTTCTGGCTGTAGTTTCCGTCAATGCGACGGATGCGCGCCATCCAATGGCATCCGCCTGACGGCAACTTTTCGACACCTATGTGGCGGCAATACTCCAAAATGTTCCAGTAAGGGCTACGGCGTGCAGGTAGTCGTTTTACGTTATTTGTGCACGACAACAATGGGGCATGGGCAGCTCTGCGCATCTCAGATCTCCTTCATCAAACAATCGTGCAAAGACTAGATCACGCGCGGGTTTCTCATAAATCTTAATTTTCCCCGCTGCAGTCGACAGAGCATTCAAGACAATCACCCCAGCAAAGATCAAACCGATGCCCAGATAGGCATAACCATCCAGGGATTGACCAAAAGCGGTTGCGCGCAGAAGTGTGACACCTGCGATACCGCCACCCGCCCAGACAGAGTATGCGATCCCAAGAGGCATGGTCCGCACGACAAGCGACATCAAATAAAATGCCAGTGCAAAGCACGTGAGGGTGAGAGCCGTGAAACCAGGTCTGGTAAAACCATCCGAGAGCCGTAGCGACGCAGTTGCCGCTATTTCAATGGCAACACCGATC
This sequence comes from Sulfitobacter sediminivivens, assembly GCF_042611115.2. Classification (NCBI taxonomy): domain Bacteria; kingdom Pseudomonadati; phylum Pseudomonadota; class Alphaproteobacteria; order Rhodobacterales; family Roseobacteraceae; genus Sulfitobacter; species Sulfitobacter sediminivivens. The sequence goes on along the minus strand of NZ_JBHGAR020000050.1, from coordinate 163 downwards.
GCCAGCAGAAACCAGTGCATGCCTATCCTTTCATCACCTTGAAAACCTTGGGGTCGACGCTGGCCGCACACAGGATGCCACCCCAAAGCGCGCCTTGAATGCCTTGGCTGACCACATCCTGCCCGGACAGATAGAGCCCATCGATCGGGGTCTTCGCCCGCAG
>NZ_JBHGAR020000049.1:0-5058 GCF_042611115.2 Sulfitobacter sediminivivens | reverse complement strand
TAGGGACATGTGCCTCCATGTCAAAGTCGTAAAACAACCGCGCCGGAGCTTCCTGAACACCCATCATCGTCAAATCCTCCCCCATTTTATAATAACGAGTGAATCAAACGACTTGCCTCAAAGCAACAAGACTTCTTCAACAAAATAGGCTCGGAGTGGTCCTTAGCTGCGCTCTGCACCAACTTCCGCAGTACAGACGACGCGAACTTTGGTGCCATGTATGTCGATGTCCGGCTTGGCGAACCGTTCTCTTTGGGTTGCGGCGATGTGACGTCAGTTCTTCTTGGGGGTCAAAATTGCGCGGCAAGGTGGTCAATCACGGTGCGTATGAGGCCTGTTAAGTGACGACTTGGTGGGTATACTGCATAAAGCCCTACCACTTTAGCTTCTTCGGCTTCGAAGATAATCTGAAGACGCCCCTCTTTAAGAAATGGCAGTGCGGTATAAAGTGGCACCCGCCCAACGCCCAAGCCTTCCGCCGCCATATTTGCAACGGCGAGTGGGGAGTTGGCGCGAAAGTTGCCCGATACAGGGACAGTGTAGACACCTTTCGCCCCGTTGAACTCCCAATTGTCGGCCGGAGATGTCGATGATTGCAAAAGGCAATTATGAGTTGAAAGCGCTGAGGGCTCTTTCGGCAGGCCATTCTTCTTAAGATAGTCAGGCGATGCGCAGCAAATGATCCTCATGTCCATTAGTTTGCGCGCCACAAGGCTGGAATCTTTCAAAGCCCCGAACCGGAGCGCGAGGTCATGACCTTCTTCCACCAGCGACACATGGTGATCGGAGAGATGCAATTCGATAGACACCTTCGGATGCGCGTCTTGAAACGGTTGCAGCAGGTGAACCAGTTGCGAAGACCCATATCCTGTAGGTGCAGTGATACGGATGCGCCCCGCAAGCTCAGTCTGACGCTGTTGCACAAGCCCTTCCAACTCATCAAACTGTTCAATCAGCGGCAGGCATCGATCGTAGTAAGAACGCCCTGTATCGGTCAGTGTGACGCTGCGCGTTGTACGGTTGAACAGTTGCGCATGCAGCCGTTCTTCGAGCTGACCGATGTATTTGCTGGCGAGCTTAGTGCTGATTCCAACCTGCCGTGCACCCTCCGTAAAGGATTTATGGGCAGCAACAGCCGCAAACGTTTTCATCCCAACGATAGTATCCATTATCCACATTTCGTTCATAAACATTCCCTGGCTGGGTATATTATCGCCGGATGCGCTTCAAGATATCTCTTTTTCATCGCCGGAGACGTCCTCTGGCTCATGACAAAGGAAATCAAATGTCCAACGCAGTTCGTATTCACAGCTTCCCTCTCTCTGGCCACGCCCACCGCGTGGTGCTCTTTGCCGGTCTTGCTGGCATCAATCATACGGTCATCAATGTCGATCTTGGTGGTGGTGCTCACAAGTCCAAAAACTACCTTGCCAAAAACCCTGCGGGTCAAGTTCCAATGATCGAAGACGGAGACACAGTTGTCAGCGATAGTAACGCCATTCTGGTTTACCTCGCTCGCAAATACGCCCCCTCCTACATCCCCAATGACCCAGTTGGCGAAGCAGAAGTGCAAAAGTTCCTGACCTTGGCAGCAGGCGAGCTTGCTTTTGGTCCAGCAGCGGCGCGCTTGATTAATGTCTTCAAGGCCCCTCTCGACAAAGACTTTGCACATGCAACAGCCGCCAAAGTTCTTGGCAAGCTGGAGGCGCACCTTGAAGGGCGCGAGTGGTTGGTCGGTGATGCACCAACAATCGCGGATGTGGCCATCTACAGCTACACGGCCCACGCCCCAGAAGGCGACGTTTCGCTGGATCCATATCCAAACGTGCGTCGTTTGCTGTCCAACATCGAAGCCCTCGATGGCTTTGTCCCCATGGTGTCAACACCTGTGGGCCTGAAAGCTACGAAAGCGGCCTAACCCAACGCTGGCCCAACCGGCTACTCCCCCTGGTTGGGCCTCCTATCCATCGTTCAAATTTTGAGGCTCGTCATGAATGTTCAGCCAACAATAGCCACAACGCAATTCCATGCAGGTGAGCGCGAAATGCAGAAGCGGGCCGGTAAAAGCGAAGCAATGGAGGCCATTGGCAAGATTGCCATTCGTCCTTTCATGCCTGACCAGCACCGTGCGTTTTACGAGAAAATCCCGTTCATTCTTGTGGGAAGCCTTGATCGCTATGGTTGGCCTTGGGCGTCGATGCTCGTAGGGGGCGCAAATTTTATCACGTCGCCCGATAACAAGCGTCTCGATCTTGATGCGACGCCGTTGGCCGATGACCCGTTGGCTGCGAACCTGAAACAAGGTGCGCCCGTCGGACTTGTCGGGATCGAACTCTCGACCCGTCGTCGCAACCGGATGAACGCGACTGTGCGTGCGGTCAGAGATGGGGGTATATCGCTTGAAGTTGTGCAGTCCTTTGGCAACTGCCCGCAGTATATTCAAACGCACGACGTTAGTTTCCTACGCAGTCCGAAAGCGCAGATTGACCGGACACCGACGCAGCGGTTCACGCAGCTTGACGCGGCAGCGCAAAGCTTCATTGCACAGGCCAATTCTTTCTATGTTGCCAGCTCCTCGGAAACAGGCGAGAACCCGACAACGCGGGGCGCGGACATGTCTCACCGCGGCGGACAGGCAGGCTTTGTCAAAGTTGAAGGCAACTCGATCATCGTTCCCGATTTCTCCGGCAACAACTTCTTTAACACACTTGGAAACTTCTTGGTGAACCCCAAAGCAGGATTGCTTTTTCCCGATTACACAACAGGTGATATCTTGATGCTCACAGGCACAACAGAAGTGTTTGAAGCAGACGCACCAGAGATCGCTTGCTTCAAAGGAGCAGAGCGAGGTTGGAGGTTCACTTTGGATCACGGCATCCGCATCCATGACGCCTTGCCGTTCCGGGCTGAGTTCACCGAGTGGTCGCCTAACAGCCTGATGGCTGACAACTGGACCCAAGCCGAAGCCCGTCAAAAGATGGAGGCCGAACGCGCTGCCTGGCGTCCCCTGAAGGTGACTGCCATCAAAGACGAAAGCAGTGTTATCCGCTCATTCACGTTCGATGCGGTGGACGACCAACCTTTGCTGTCTTTCGAAGCTGGGCAATTCCTGACAATCCGTGTGACGCCCGAAGGTGCCGAGCCACAAACGCGGACTTACACCGTCTCCTCTGCACCGGGTGATCAGGGTTACCGTATTTCGGTCAAGCGGGAACCGGGTGGTGCAGTGTCCAACCACCTTCACGATACTCTGAAAGTTGGCGACGTTATCGACGCGAAAGCCCCAAAAGGCGGATTTTTCATAGACGCCTTGGAAAAACGCCCTGCTGTTTTGTTCGCCGGTGGTGTTGGTGTCACGCCCATGATGTCGATGACGCGTCACGTACTGAACGAGAGCGTGCGCAAACGCTACACGAGGCCGTTGACGGTTTTTCATGCCGCCCAAACAACCGATCAGCGCCCATTTTTGGAAGAGTTCCGCGCAGCAGAAACCCAGAGTGACGGCAAAATCAAATACGTGTCGATCGTTGGCCACCCCGAAGACGGCGAGGTGCAAGGCACGGATTATGACGCGACGGGTTACATCACCCCCGATCTGATCCGATCTGAGTTGTCCTTTGATGACTATGACTTTTTCCTCTGCGGCCCGCCTTCGTTTATGCAGGCCGTGTACGACGCATTGCGTGATCTCGGTGCACGCGATGCGCGCATTTTCGCGGAGGCTTTTGGCCCCGCAGCGCTCAAGCGCCACGCTGATGTGGGTGCCACAGCATTTGAACCCGAACCAGAAGCCGAAACTGCAGTCGTCAAATTTGCGCAATCCGGACACCAGCAGCACTGGAAAAAAGGTGACGCCACGTTGCTCGAAACAGCCGAAGCACATGGGGTCACACCGCCATTTTCTTGTCGTAGCGGATCTTGCGGGAGCTGCATCACCAAAAAACTGTCTGGCAATGTTGTCTACCGCACGCCGGTGACCGCCGAACATGGCGATGACGACGTGCTGATTTGCAGTGCCGTCCCCGCCAAAGATACCGAAGAACTCGTCCTAGACCTATAATCAACCAAAGAAGGGCCACGATCATGTCTCGACCACCATTGCCACCGTTTAGCCGTGAAACAGCTATTCAAAAGGTGCGCCTTGCCGAAGATGCCTGGAACAGCCGCGATTCTTCAAAGGTCGCAACGGCCTACACGCTTGATACCAAATGGCGCAACCGCGCACGTTTTGTCAGCACGCGTGACGAGGTCGAAGCTTTCTTGTCCGGCAAATGGGTTCGCGAAAACGAATACCGCCTGATCAAAGAGCTATGGGCGTTTAATGAGAACCGTATCGCCGTGCGCTACGCATATGAATGGCGTGACAACAGCCGCAATTGGTTCCGCTCTTATGGCAACGAAAACTGGGAGTTTTCCGCAGATGGTCTGATGCAGAACCGCCATGCGAGCATCAATGATCTGCCCATCCGTGAACAAGATCGCCTGTTCCATTGGCCGCTTGGTCGCCGACCAGACGGCCACCCAAGTCTATCTGATTTGGGCCTCTAAGCCAAAAGGAGAACCGCTGGATGTTGGCTTATTGTTGATGTTGCCGGCACACGGATAAAATTCGATGAATTTCAAATCTCTATTTTCCGAAAGCGGGCCTTCATGCCGCCCGCAGCATTGGTCGTAATGGGATGTACCGGCTGCTTCACCCAGCAGGTTAGGCTTGGCCTATTTCTGCAACATGGAGAAGTAGCATGTCGAAGAACGATGTTGATGAACTGATGTCGGTTGGGATCGATATTGGCAAAGAAGTGTTTCACTTGGTTGGCTTTGATCGTGATGGGCACCGTGTGCTGCGCAAGAAGATCAAACGGCTGGCACTGGTGACGGCGTTTGAACAGTTGCCACGTTGTATCGTCTGGATGGAAGCTTGCCTGAGCGCGCATTTTGTCAGCCGGACTTTGCGCGGTTTGGGCTTTGAGCCTCGGATCATTCCCGCAATTTACGTGAAGCCTTTCAACAAGGGGGCAGAAGAACGACTACAATGATGCCGAAGCGATTGCGGAAGCT
>NZ_JBHGAR020000048.1:0-5234 GCF_042611115.2 Sulfitobacter sediminivivens | reverse complement strand
AAATAATCGAGGAAAAACAGCGGCTCCGCCCCCTGACAGACCAGATCGTTGACGCACATCGCCACCAGATCAATGCCGATGCTGTCGACATTTCCCGTATCAATTGCGATGCGCAGCTTGGTGCCAACACCATCTGTCGCAGCCACCAGAACCGGATCTGAGAACCCTGCGCCTTTGAGGTCAAAGAGCGCCCCAAAGCCGCCCAGACCCGACATCACGCCTGGACGCGCGGTACGCTTTGCCGCAGGTTTTATCCGCTCTACCAGCGCATTGCCCGCATCAATATCGACACCCGCGTCCGCATAGGTGATCCCGTTCTTTGAATTGGCCATGATCTGCGCCCCTGCCCTCAATGTTTCGCTGCGTCGCCCTAACAAGGCTGCGCACCTGAGTCTATTCCTGCTTTCTGGCAATCCGCATTTGGCGCTTGATTTCGTTCTTGGCTCCGGAGCCAAGGAAAAACCGCGTAGCGAGCAAATAGATCACCAAAAAAAAGCCAAGCAGGCCCAGCCCCAATGGTGTCATGATTGCATTCATCACGTCCCCAAGCTGTCCGGCGATGCCTGTGCCAATGGCCAGCGCCAGGACGATAATCCCGCTAAACACCATATTTACCGCCAGTAGAATGGCGGACAAACGCCACGCTTCACCTTTTGCGGGCACACGCCTCATACGGCGGGCATACACGTGTCCTGCGTCCATCGCAGGTACAATTGCCGCGACAATGCCGACCCCTGCGCCCCCCTGGAACTGCCAGAAATAATGCAAGGCGAAATCGACCACGGCCAAGAAAAGCCCCGTCAGCACCATCACAACGATATAGCGCAGGATCAGGTATTGCAGGTTCAGGGTTCTGCCGTCGATCTGGTCAGGGGCCATGGCGGTCTTCCTTGGACAGTTTTTCCGCTGCCTTAACGTTAAAATAGTGCAAACTCAATCATAAGACCTTGACGTATCGCATCTGCCTGCATACCCAAGCGCCCATGGCGGGCCTGTAGCTCAGTTGGTTAGAGCAGAGCGCTCATAACGCTTTGGTCGTAGGTTCGAGTCCTACCGGGCCTACCATACCCAGATCTGTTGGATGAAAGCGCCTCAGCGCGTCGCACTTACGTGCCAGTTGATCGTCATTTCCACCACGGTTTCGCCAGTCGCATCCTGAATATCCACAGTCACGTCAAAAGCCACTTTGCCGTCGTCCTTGATTGTTTTCATCAATTTGGCACCGGGTGAAGACGTCGTGGCATGCGCGGTCAGCGTGCCTTTGGCAATGCGTTTGAACGCGATGGCAGCGGTCGCCGCGACCGGGCGCATCGACAAGATAACCGGTGCCAGTGCCCCGGCCATTGCGGCACCTGACGCGGCCTCGCCAAGCGTGAACATCGCACCGGCGTGGATGGTCTGGATGTGGTTCGACACCTCATCACGTTGGATCAATTCCGCACTTGCACTCCCATCACCGACCTCAAGCAATGTGATGCCGACATGGTTCTGAAACGGCACAATGGTGCTGAGTTGTGCTTTGATCATGTCATATGGGGTCATCTTCGGCGCTCCAAATCTCTGTTGAATTGGGACGTCGCAGATTGGGACGGTGCCGACAATTGTACCGCCACGTCACATCTTAACGCGCAACCACAATATCGGCGCGCAATCCGCCCATGCGTGTCGATTCTCCCAATCTCAATACCCCACCATGTGCACGTGCAATATCTGTGGCAATGGCAAGCCCAAGCCCCACACTGCCGCCTTTATCCTGATTGCGTGCAGGGTCAAGACGGGTAAAGGGGCGCGTCGCCTCTGATCGGCGTTCTTCGGGAATGCCCGGCCCATCATCCTCGACCCGGATGCGCAATGTTTTCTCGCTGAGCATGACAGACACTTCTGCCCGCGCGCCATACCGCACTGCATTTGAGATCAGGTTGTCCACTGCACGACGCATCGACATCTTGCGCATCATCACCGTGCCGGTTCCATCCCCTTCTGCGGCCAACAAGGTGACATCACGCCCGGCGCGGGTGGCCTCGCTGACGATCTGGCTGACAAAGGCGTGCGGATCAACATCCTCAGGCTCCCCTTCGGCAGCCCCTTTGGCAAAGCTCAGGAATTCGTCCAACATGCCTTGCATGTCATCAACATCTTGCAACAATGGCTCCGCGTCCTCGTCCTCCAGCATCGACAGGCTCAGCCGCATCCGCGTCAGCGGAGTGCGCAGATCGTGGCTGACCCCGGACAACATCAGCGTACGCTGTTCGATCTGACGCTCAATCCGGTTTCGCATATCGACAAAAGCATTGCCCGCCGCGCGCACTTCGACGGCACCACTGGGCGAATAAGGTTCATGACGGCCCCGCCCAAACGCCTCAGCCGCTCGGGCCAGACGTTTGATCGGCCGCAGTTGATTGCGCAAATAGATCGAAGCAATCAACGTCATCACCACACCAAAAAATACCGTATAAACAAACAGTTGATGGGGATTCGCCGCCGATATTCTGCGCCGCTCGAATTGAAGTTCAACCGGCCCATTGTCAGATTGCACATAAAGAAGCACGCCGGGCTTCGATTTCAGATCAACCGCCTGCAACCCCGGCAACTCATCCGCCAGACGTGCGGTCAAGACCCGCCCAGAATAATCATACCAAGCGCGGGTATTTTCCTGCGGGACGTCAACGGGGGGCACGGCGCGCACCCTGATATCAAGCGGTTCTGCCACCGTCTGCACCTGCGTCGGTATCGCCGCCGCATCTTTGGCCCCATTCACCTGTGTCATGACCATGTTCAGTTCGCGCAACACCGTATCGGTCATCTGCAATGTCACACCCTCAAAATGCCGCTGGGCAAAGATGACGGTGACAACCAATTGCAGGAAGACCACCGGCAACAGCAGGATCAGGGCGGCGCGCCCATAGATGCCGCGCGGCATATATCGTTTGGACCAGGCAAAGAACATGACGTAAAGCTTAGCCAACGTGCCAGTCCTGTGAAAGGCAAATCCATGCTGCCCCCCGATGACTTTGATCCCAGAATTGGCGTGGCCGAGATGTTGGAGCCGGGCCTGCGCCGTATCGTGGCACCGAACCCCTCTGCGATGACCTATCGCGGCACCAACACCTATCTCATCGGTGACAAAGGCCTTGCCGTCATTGACCCCGGACCTGATGACACCGCACATCTCGACGCCATTCTGGCTTCCGTGCAACCGGACCAGCACATCAGCCACATCATCGTGACCCACACCCATCTGGACCATTCTCCGCTTGCACGTCCCTTGGCCGCGCGGTGCGGCGCACCGGTATTGGCATTTGGACATGCGCATGCGGGCCGCTCACAGGTCATGAGGCAGCTTGCCAGCACAGGCTTGATGGGGGGTGGCGAAGGCATCGACGTCGATTTCCATCCCGATCAAACCGTCGTGGATGGTGAGCTTATCCAAGGCGAGGGTTGGACGCTGAAGGCCATCCACACGCCCGGCCATATCGGCAATCACCTCTGCCTTGAATGGGGCGACGCCTGTTTGACGGCGGATCATGTAATGGGCTGGGCGTCTTCGCTAGTATCGCCGCCAGATGGCGATCTGAGCGATTTCATGACGTCCTGTTCACGGCTTCAATCCCGCGACTGGCGGGTGTTTTACCCCGGTCACGGCGCACCTGTGCACGATCCCGAGGCACGGTTGGCCTGGTTGGTGGCGCACCGCCAGTCACGCGAAACCGCCATTCTGGGACATCTGCAAAGCGCCCCCGGCACCGCCGAAGCCCTGGCGGCAAAGATCTATATCGAAACCCCGCCAGCGCTCTTGGGGGCAGCGACACGCAATGTCCTTGCGCATCTCGTTGATCTTTACCAAAAATCCATCGTTGAGCCTGAAAATACGCTCCATGCCAAAGCGACATTTCGCATGCGTTGACAGTATGGTCCAAAAATCGTGATTTTGCGGCAAATCCCTCTGGACGCGCCAAAACCTCACTGTTATATCGCCCAGACCGTTCCGGCGTAGCTCAGCGGTAGAGCAGTTGACTGTTAATCAATTGGTCGTAGGTTCGATCCCTACCGCCGGAGCCATTTTACCCTTTAGCTTCAATGGCATAGCCGCTTCGGGTGAAATGAGATTTTCTTGTTCAAATGCGCCGGAAGCATAGCGGAAGCAGTGTGCGTCAAAGCAAAAGAGTTGCTACTCCGCAACACATCATAGTCTTAGACGCAGGTTGGTAGAAGCAACATCCGGTTGTGAAAGCTAAAACTCTTTGGCGATTGTTATGCCAACTTCTTTATCAACGCTCCGCTTGCAAGTCCTGCCCCAGCCTTCCACACATCGGTTACTTCTGTAAGAAGGCGTTGTTTGCGAGCATCCGATGGGCCATGAATGATCGCTGATCGAACATCATAAAGGTGTTTTATGTCAGCTTTGATACTAACTTTTTCCTCTACGGTTTGCCCTAGAAGTTCTGCCATCTCGTGTTGGAGGGTTTCGCTAATTCGCCCCCTACCCGGTTTGAACAAGCGCTCTAGCACCATAGTGAGGTCCAAGACCCTATCTTGTGCTGCGAAGCGACCGTCACGACCGTAGGCTTCTGCTAGACGGTAGATCAAAGGAGCAAGTTCGGCATACGCAGTTTCTCTCCGGTTTGAAAACAAGAGTTGTGCTTCTTGAAGCTGTGCGCCCTCTGCCTCTTTGAACTCTGCAAAGGCATTGAACAGGTGGCTGATCGAACGCCCTTTGCGCGGCGAGCTTGGTGAATGATGTTGTCCAAGCAGGTCAGACGCCACTCTAGAAATGCAACGTTCCAATGTCATGATCCGAGATATGCGAGTTCCAAATGATACAGACAGTATGTTGGAAAATTCCTCTGTCCAACGATGGAATAGCGGTGGTAGCCGCTTATGCACATTCCCGCCATGCGCATACTTGTTACGCACTTCTGGTCGCCACTTAAATCTATGAACTAGGGCAAAAACACCCTCTGTACGCCGCCATTCAACGTGTTCAGGAGCCACTTCCCGAAGCCAATCCTTGTCAACGTACTCATCTAGCAGGCTGAGCGGAAACAAAGAGTAACCCTCGCCATGTCCGTCGTCATATAAAATGGGGCATCAGAGCGGCTTGAGCATTGGAGGCTCTGGCTCGTTTGTGTGATTGATTATGCGGCTTGTTTTTGATGTTTGGACCTGTCGCGCTTTCGTGCCGCCCCAAGTGCTCGTTTAAGCCACTTTCCGTTCGAAGGCGACCGGGCTTTGCC
>NZ_JBHGAR020000047.1:0-6603 GCF_042611115.2 Sulfitobacter sediminivivens | reverse complement strand
CCTCCCCCATTTTATAATAACGAGTGAATCAAACGACTTGCCTCAAAGCAACAAGACTTCTTCAACAAAATAGGCTCATTGCTGCCGTTAGCCGCGGAAAAAACGAAGGTCGGCTTCTTGGTTTGACACCCCAATTCAGCAATGGTTTTAGATCGAATTATGGGTTTTGGCACCCATATGACACCCAGAGCACTTTTGGGCATTTATCAAAGGCCCTGCAAGAGACTGCTATCATATTGATTTAGTTTGATAAATAGTGGTGCCCGGGGGCGGGGAAAACTTAGCCTTTTCAAACATATAGTTAGGCAAAAGTGGGACACCTGAATGTTCCACTGTTTTACTAGGTTTTTCGGAATAATTGTCCCACCGGATAGGCGATCTAGCCGCCGGGAATCGCACCACCTCATTCCTACATAAGCAAAGAAAAACGCCGCCCCAGAAGCCAAGGGACGGCGCTAACGGCGTGAGGAAACGCCTGAACATCCAATGAGGTCGAGATGCAGAGCAATGTTATAACATACCAAACAAATGAACAAGGGGTTTCCCCGTTGGATCATCCGATTGACGTGGCAGAGTTTGGAGACCGCCGCGCGATAAAGCACCGCCAGAAAACCGTGTCTCTCAGAGACCTTTCAATGCGGCTGCCCCCGGCCAAATCCAAAGAGACCATGACGCATATTAAGCTGGGGACGTTCTCGGGCGAACCCACGGCCAAAGGTTCCTATCGGCACAACGCAGCCCATGTGACCGTCTCTGGAGTAGAAGGTGACTACGACCAAGGCACAATGTCCCCGCAGGACGCGGTTGCCGCGCTTGCAAATGCTGGACTCGCTGCACTGGTCTATACCACGCCAAGCCACCAACAGGACGGCAAGGGCCACCGCTGGCGCGTCCTCTGCCCGCTGTCTACCGATACCACGCCCGGCGAACGGGCTGACCTGCTGGCACGGGTTAACGGCGTTCTTGGCGGTGTGCTTGGCGATGAATCGTTCACGCCGTCACAGTCTTTCAACTATGGCCGGATCAAGGGCAACCCGGACCCCGAAGTGCATCTGGTAGACGGCAGGTTCCTTGATCAATGCGCCGATCTGGATGCCGCCGCTATCGGCAAACCCACGGCAGACCGTGGCGAACCGGGTATCGCGCAAGACCTGTCGCACGACACGTTCCGCGTGGATAAAGCCAAAGGCATGCTGGAGTCCGCTGCCGAGCGGCTTGCAGATACTGATGTTGCCCGAAATGAAGTGCTATGCCGTGAGGCATATTTGCTGGGCGGACTGTTAGCGAACAACCTGTTGGACCGCGAGTCCATCCTCGACGCCTTGCTGCCAGCGATGGCCGAGTCAGGATTCACCGACGACCATGCTGGGGGTGACGAGTCAGAGGTCACCCGTATCATAGTTGCCCAGCTAGTCGCGGGGGCCAAGCACCCGCTGGACCCCTTTTCCCAGATGGAATTTGACGACGAGCCGGAAGAGTCCACGTTCAGCCAAGAGATTTACGACCTTCTAGGCGACCCCCCGAAACCCGCCTTTCTGGAGTCCGCGTCCTGTCTTGCTGGCGTGGCAATCCCGCCGCGTGAGTGGATGGTCTCAGACCTGATACCGCACCGAACTGTGACGATCTTAGGGGGCGACGGCGGTACGGGTAAAAGTCTAGTCGCGCTACAACTTGCTATCTCCAGCGCAGCCCGGACAGACTGGTTAGGCCAGAATGTCGAACGCCCCGGCCCCGTGGTCTATATCAGTGCAGAGGACGAACGCGACGAACTGCACCGCCGCATGGCAGACGTGACCCAAGAGGCCGGCCTCCAATTCACCGACCTGTCAGACCTCAATTTCCGTTCCCTTGCTGGCGAGAACGCAATCTTGGCTGACCTCGACCGTCGCACTGGCAAGATGCAAGCCACGGCGTTGTTCAAGATGCTGGATAAGAACGTGAAGGCGATCAAGCCCACTCTGGTTGTCCTCGACACGTTGGCTGACCTTCACAGCGGCGACCAGAACGACCAAAGCCACGCACGGCAATTTATCACCCTGTTGCGTGGCCTCTGTGTCCGGCACGGCTGCACGGTCCTGTTGTTGGCGCATCCGTCGCTAACAGGCATTAATTCAGGCACGGGGACAGGCGGTTCAATGGCATGGGGCAACAGCGTCCGGTCCCGCCTCTACCTGCGCCGCGTCAAAGAGGACGGCACAGAGGCAGACCCGGACCTGCGTATCCTTGAGACTATGAAATCAAACTACGGCAAGATTGGTGGACAGGTCACTTTGCGCTGGCAGGACGGCGCGTTCCACGCGGTATCTGCTGAGGATGAGTCCGAGATGCAGGCAACGGCAGAACACGTCTTTCTAGTGTTGCTGGATCAAGCCACAGAGATAGGCCAAAAGGTGTCGCCGCACACCGGGCAGAACTATGCGCCCGCCATGTTTGAGGCTGAGGCCAAGGCTAAAGGCGTATCCAAGACCGCGTTGATTGCAGCCATGCGGACGTTGATCAAGGACGATATGATTGCCGTGGATACCGTGGGGCCGCCGTCCAAGCGGCGTTCGGTTCTCGTGAAAAGCCACGGGGGGTTCACCGATGACTAAAAACCTCTGCGAAATGCCCCTTCCAACGGCCTACCAACGCCCTTCCAACGGTAAAATGGCCCTTCCAACGCCCTTCCAACGGGGTGCCAACGCCCCGATTTACCCCTGCCAACGCCCTTCCAACGGCTACCAACGACCCTGTTCCAACGGCTACCCCCTAAAGGGGGTATCTGGCCCCGTTGTGCGGGGGCCGATCCTACCCCTTGGGGGCTTATGGGTTGATCCAGCATCCCTTGAACCGGAGACCGGAGTTATTCCAGTCCGGGTTGAGCGGGTCCCTCTGGGCATCTGCGCCGATGCGGGGACCGTAGAGCGCATCCTTTGAGCCGATCATGAAAATTACATTCGACCTTCCACCGATGAACTGAAAACTAGAAAGCCCAACAAATGATAGACCTAAGCATTGACCAACTTTTAGACTTCGATCCCAGCGTGGAAATTCCCGATGACTTGGAAAACTCTGCCGTGCTTGCGGATTGGCTGGGCCTTTCCAGCAGCCGGATAAACCAGCTTGCCCGTGACGGGATTTTTGAGCGTGACTTTCACAATGGGCAATACGCCTTCCCGCTCAAAGCATCCGTGCAAGCCTACGCCGAACATCTGCGCAATCGGTCTGTCCGGTCCAGCGACCCACGGCTTGCCGACGAAAAGTTGCGCGTTGCCGCCGGACAGGCTGACAAGCTGCAAATCCAAAATGACAAATCCCGTGGCGAATTGATCCCCGCCGCCGCCGTCCGGGCAGAGTGGCTTTCGGTTGCCGCTGACCTCAGAGCGCGACTGTTGGCCGTCCCCAGCCGCGTTGCCGCCAAGTTGTCACTGGACCGCCCTGCGACGGCTGCGCTGGACGTGGAAATGCGCCGCGCAATGCAAGCCTTGGCCGAAACTGTAAACGAGGGGGTTGAGGGGGCCACCCAAGACGCTGACTTGAACCTGTCGCAGTCCGATGTAGCTGCCGACACCCAAACGCCTCTGGAGGGCCAAAAATGAGCAATTCTGCCCTTGCTGAAATCCGCACTGAAACCTACGCCGCATTGCGTCCGCCGCCGCCCGTCAACTTGCCGGAATGGATCGAATCACACGTCCGGCTTCCGTCCGAGGTCAGCGCCCAAACCGGACCGATGACTTTGACCCCCGTGCAGCGCGGCATTGCAGACGCAATGGGCGACCCCGAAATTGAAAGGGTGACTGTCGTTAAGCCCGTCCGCCTTGGCTACACGTCCCTGCTCACATCGCTGGTTGGATATTACTGCGATAGCGACCCCAGCCCAATCCTTGCCGTGCATCCGACAGAGTCAGACGCGCGCGGCTGGATTGTGGATGATGTGGAACCGATTTTCGCCGCGTCCCCGGACTTGCGTGGCCTGTTGACGCTGGAGGCTGACCCGACCGGGCGTTCAACACTGTTGTCCCGGAAATTCCCCGGCGGTTCGCTCAAGGTCATCGCAGCCAAGAGTCCAAGGAACCTTAGACGCCATAACGCAAAAGTTTTGATCCTAGATGAAATCGACGGCATGGAGTCCGGTGCCGAGGGCAGCCCGATCACCTTGGCGGAACGCCGCACCCTGTCTTTCCCTGATCGAAAGATTGTAGCCGGATCGACGCCGACTTGGGAAGATACGAGCCACGTCCTGCGCCTCTACGCCCAAAGCGACAAGCGCCTCTTTGAACTGCGTTGTCTCGACTGTGAAGGCTACACCGCGCCCCGTTGGCAGCACATTGAATGGGAATCCGGCAAGCCCGAAACCGCTGCGTTCGTCTGCCCACATTGCGGCGTGGTACAGCCCGAAACCCGCAAAGCTGAGATGGTGCAGCAAGGCCGTTGGGTCATCACTGCCCCGGATGTGAAGAACCATGCCGGGTTCAGGACGAACGTGCTAGTCTCTACCCTGCCCGCCGCAAGCTGGGGCAACATCGCCCGCGAATTTCTTGCCGCCAAGGATCATCCTGACTTGCTGCAATCGTGGACCAACACGCTAATGGCTGAGGGTTGGCGGCAGGCAGGCGAGGAACTGGACGAGTCTGCCCTTGCTAACCGCCGTGAACCGTTCAGCCTTGAAAACTTGCCAGAGGAAACGCTTGTCCTGACGTGCGGCGTGGATGTGCAACACGACCGCTTGGAAACTGTCACCTTGGCGCATAGCCGGACAGACACCTTTGTCGTGGATGCCCGCGTGTTCTGGGGACCCGTGAACGATTCAGATGTGCCTTGGGCTGAATTGGACGCCTTCCTCGCCCAAACACATATCCACCCCGGCGGGGGTATCTTGCGGATGGACGCTGTTGCCGTGGACTCCAGCGATGGTCAAACGATGGACCGGGTTCTAGGGTTCTGTCAGCCCAAACTGTCGCGCCGCATTGTGCCGATCAAAGGGGCGGACGGGCAGCGCCCCGCAATCCGGGCAAGCGCCACCAAGGGGCAGCGGCTCTTTATCGTCGGCGTGGATGGTATCAAGGCGAATCTGACAGAGCGTCTTATGCGCGGCACGTCCATCCGGTTTTCCGACACTTTAGACGCACGGTTCTTTGAGGAACTGGCAAGTGAACGGCGCGTTGTAAAATACCAGCGCGGCGCACCGAAAGCATCATGGGAACGGATTCCGGGCAAACGGGCTGAGGCGCTGGACTGCGTGGTCTATGCCTTGGCCGTGCGGAATCTGGTTGGCGTAAATCTAGATATTCGGGAAAAGGAACTTGCGGACCGGGGCACAGCAACGCCCCGGCAGACCGTTGTAAAGTCAAAGTGGTTATCCATTTGATTAAAGCACAGTAAGCTGAAAATATCCTGCTAAGGTAATGAGATTTTAGTCTGGATTATTAGATGCCGGGATCAGCCGCGAACTTTTTCGAACTTTCGTTAGTTTTACAGATCGCTCTAGGGTCGGGGTATTTGGCTTATGCTACCTCATATGCTGGTCTAAGACGCGATCACAATATTGGCGATCAACTGTCAATCTCTCTCGTTTTTAGTGCAATTGCTCTTATTTTAGCCAACTCAACCGCTTCATGGGATGACGGCTGGCGTGTTGCATTCACATTGGTTTCTACAATGCTTGTGGGCGTAATATGGCGCGCGGCTGGACGGCCAATTTGGCATTGGTTTCTTCGCAAGACTGGAATTCACCGGGAAGACGGGGTCCATTCTGGGTGGGCCGCACTTGTTCAAACCAAAAAGGGAGTCAGCCAAGCAACGGTATACACTCAAGATGGCCGAATACTGCATTTGTCAGACCGTGCGCCCTATGAAAATTTAGAATGGGGCGGCCTGTATCTATGTGGCGATGGAAGCGTCACAATGATCGTCGAAAGCGATACAGATGCACAAGGCTCCGAAATATTGCGTGAAGACATTACTGATCTGAACTGGGGTACTAGATACACACACATCCCGGCAGATCAAATCCGCCGTGTAGAACTTCGTCTAAAATAGCTACTTTTTTGGCGGAGGCGCGCTGCTTGTTGTGGCTGGTTTTGGAGATGCTCCGTCACCAATTCTACGTGAAGTCATTTTAATATCTCCTCAATTACTTTTTGGGTGGAGGTTTGCTTCCAGTATTAGGAATGCGCGGGGATACATTTAGGTCGGGTTTTGGAGTGTTAGAAGAAGTAGAAGGAATCTTAGGTGATGCGCCTTTTTCGAATTTCTCGGTAGGTACTCTCTTGTCACTCATAGCTCTTGTTCCCTTTGAAATCCTCTGTCTATCCTAGCTACTGATCATAGCGACGAAATTCAAGTTCAAGTCACTCCAATATTTACAGCGATCTTTTGTGCCTTAGCCAATGCAATCCGTGGGCATGTAAACGGAACGTCACGAAACACCGCCCCCATTGTTCCAATCTCTACACGATGCAGACAAGGATAGAACACACCACCCTCTGCCAATGCCTGCGGCAACCAATCGTGGTTGGCCCCTTTGATAATCTCCCCCGTGGCAGCGGCGATTGCGCCGGGTGAAGGCCACCCGATAGACCGGACAAATTCAAACAGATTGTGCATTTCGAGAACTCCTTTTCA
>NZ_JBHGAR020000046.1:0-8026 GCF_042611115.2 Sulfitobacter sediminivivens | reverse complement strand
TGGGCGCGGTAGGGTGCGCACACGGCCGCGCGTTCCTTGACATTGTAAATCGCCAGATCAACCTCTGATAAAACGCCGGGATTGGAAGCTCCCTGCACGGTCGCGACAATGTTGCGGGCCATATCACCAGTATAAAAGGCGTCCGCGCCGCCACTGGCCATCACGCGCAATGTGTCTGCATAGGCCTGATTGACCAACATGTCCCCGGGCTGCACCGCGACACCCTGAGGCAAAAAGTAGGCGGCAGTGGTCTCGGAACTCGACAACCTTTCCGCATCGTCAGCCACCAAACCCGCGAGCCGGGGTGACACCGCAAAACCGGCCTCGGCCAGATCAATCGCAGGGGTCAGCAAATCGGCCCAATCCGCATTGCCCCAACGCGCATGAACTTCTGCCAAAAGCGCAGGCGTTCCGGGCGTGCCAACAGACAGCCCGCCAACAACCGCATCAAAGAACCCTAGCGGTGCGCCATCTGCATCCTGAAACAACCGTGGTGTAGCAGCCAAAGGTGCTGTTTCGCGCCCATCCAGAGTGGTCACCGTCCCGGATGCGGCATCATACCAAACCAGGAACGCACCGCCCCCAAGCCCGGAAGATTGCGGTTCAACCAGCCCCAATACGGTCTGAACAGCCACCAATGCATCGGCCGCCGTTCCGCCACGCGCCAACACATCCGCACCGGCCTGAACTGCAAGCGGGTTTGCCGCCGCCACCATCCAGTTTTGCGCCACCACAGGGCGGCCTGCGGCCTTTTCATCAAGCGCGGCCATCGCCGCTGGTGACAACCCTTCAAATGCCCCGACACCTGCCGCTTCAGGTGCCACCGCATCTGCGGCCTGCTGGGCAAAAACCGCGCCTGCACAGGCAATTCCAATCAAAGAAAGTACAATACGCATCGTCGTCTTCTCCTCTATTGGGTTAAGTGTGATCTTGGGCCTCACAGCATCGATGGTACCACCTGATCCGGCGGGCGATGGCCATCATCAAACGTCTTGATGTTGATGATCACTTTTTCGCCCATCTCGATGCGCCCTTCCAATGTCGCCGACCCCATATGCGGCAACAACACAACGTTCTTCAGCTCGCGCAAACGCGGGTTGATGTGGGTGCCATGCTCATACACATCCAAGCCCGCGCCTTTGATCTCTCCGGCGCGCAACATCCGGGTCAGCGCGTTTTCGTCGATCACCTCACCGCGTGACGTGTTAACAATCACCGCTTCAGGCTTCATCAACTTCAACCTTCGCGCGTTCATCAAGTGAAATGTGCTTGGTGTATGCGGGCAATTGATGCTGATCACATCCATCCGGGAAACCATCTGATCAAGGCTCTCCCAGTAGGTCGCCTCCAATGCGGCCTCAGTTTGCTCATGCAGCCGTTTGCGGTTGTGATAATGCACCTGCATCCCAAAAGCATGTGCACGCCGTGCCACTGCCTGACCGATCCGACCCATGCCCAGAATGCCCAACCGTCGGCCCCCGATGCGCCCACCAAGCAATGCGGTCGGGGCCCACCCGTTCCATTCGCCTTTTTGCATCACCGCCATGCCTTCTCCCATGCGCCGCGTTACGGCCAGAATCAACGCCATGGTCATATCTGCGGTATCATCGGTCAACACGCCCGGCGTGTTGCTGACCAAAACGCCGCGCTGTCGGGCGGTGGCCACGTCAATATGATCAACGCCTGCGCCATAATTCGCGATCAGTTTCAAACGGTCTCCGGCCTGTCCGATCAAGGCGGCGTCAATATCGTCTGTGACGGTCGGTACCAGAATGTCTGCGGTTTTCATCGCCTCGCCCAGCTCGGTCCGGGTCATCGGCGTGTCGTCCTCGCGCAACCTGACGTCGAACAACTCGCTCAGCCGGGTTTCCACCACATCGGGCAACCGTCGCGTGACTACAACACTCAACCGTTTCTTTGTCATCTTTGCTCTCCCCGCACTTGGCGCACACGTCTTTGACAGGCATGGTGTCTTAACGCGCGACGAGGCACAAGAACCTCACGTTGCAAAAGAGCAAAACAACTAATATATCCGGCAGTGCAGGCAGCACCATGAAAACAATAACGCTTTTATGCGCCTTTATGGCGTCGATTATGATAATCACGCTTCAAACAGCGGCCCCCGCTGCTGCCGAAGGTGTGGGAACCGTCACCAATCTGCCTGTACCGCGTTTTGTCTCCATGAAAGCATCTGAGGGCAACGTGCGGCGCGGCCCGTCTTTGTCACACCGCATCGACTGGGTCTTTAAGCGTCGCGACATGCCTTTGCGCATCACCGCAGAGCACGGCCACTGGCGCCGCGTAGAAGACCGCGATGGCATGGGCGGATGGGTACACTATTCGCTTTTGTCGGGGACCCGCACCGTTCTTGTCGAACAGGACATGCTGGCCCTGCACGCGAGACCCGATGCAAATGCGCCCGTGACCGCAGCCCTTGAGTTGGGTGTTGTTGCACGGTTGGGCGATTGTGATCTGGAATGGTGTCAATTGCGTTCCGGCGGTTTCAAAGGGTGGGCACCCAAGGCCCGCATCTGGGGCGTCGCGCCGGGCGAACTGCGAAACTAGGCTTTATCGCTCGGCACTGCGCGACCAGCGATGAACCGACAGCGATTTCCCAACAGACGCCTTTGCGCGGGCCACCATCAACGCTATGCAGGTGGGGATTTGTTCGCCAAGAAAAGGGATCTTGCCATGCGCGCCATCACCTATGAAACCTTCGGCACAGCCCGCGATGTACTGAAATTGAAAGATATCCCCAATCCGGAGCCGAAAGCCGGTGAGGTGCGGGTCAAACTCGCATTTTCCGGCGTGAACCCCTCTGACGTCAAAGCCCGCGCCGGATCGCGGCCGGGCGTCACGAAACCAGCGTTTCCTCTGATCGTTCCGCACAGCGATGGCACCGGCGAGGTCGAGGCCGTGGGTGCGGGTGTCGACCCCGAGCGCATCGGTCAACGCGTCTGGGTCTGGAATGGCCAATGGCAGCGCAGCCATGGAACCGCCGCGAGCCACATCACCCTGCCCGCCCACCAAGCTGTTCCCCTGCCAAAAGAGGTCAGCCTGGAAGTCGGGGCCAGCCTTGGCATACCGGGGCTGACGGCATGTCATGCGGTATTTGGTGGCGGTGGCGTGGCAGGTGAAACGGTGCTGATCCAAGGGGGAGCGGGTACCGTAGGCCTTTTGGCCGTGCAGCTTGCCAAATGGGGCGGTGCGCGCGTTATCACCACCAGCAGCGAAAAGGACCGCGACCGGGTTATTGCCGCAGGTGCCGATGTGGTATTGAGCTACAATGACCCTGATCTGCCTGCGCAAATATTGGCCGCCAACGCGGGCAAACTGATTGAGACGATTGTCGAAGTAGAATTTGGCGCGAACATTGGAACCGATACAGAAGTGATCGCACCAAATGGCCGGATTGCCGCCTATGGATCGGCCAAAGAGATGCAGCCCGTGCTGCCGTTCTATCCGCTTTTGTTCAAAGCAGTGACCATCGACATCATGTTGATCTATTTGCTCCCCGGTGCGCAACGCGATACGGCCATCAACAGGTTACATCATGCCCTGCAAGATGGGGCGCTTGATTGTCCGGTTGAACGCGTGTTTGA
Organism: Sulfitobacter sediminivivens; assembly: GCF_042611115.2. Classification (NCBI taxonomy): domain Bacteria; kingdom Pseudomonadati; phylum Pseudomonadota; class Alphaproteobacteria; order Rhodobacterales; family Roseobacteraceae; genus Sulfitobacter; species Sulfitobacter sediminivivens. The sequence continues at coordinate 4,424 of NZ_JBHGAR020000046.1, read as the reverse complement.
TTTGGATGAAACCATTGCGGCCCATGAAGCGGTTGAGGCAGGCGCACGCGACGGAGCAATCTTGGTGAATTGCCAGTCGTGAAGGGCGCAGAAGGCTCGGAAGACGTTCCTGCAACAATCATCAGGAAACCAAACCGCCAAATCGCTGCAGGTCAATTGCCAAGCAAGTGGGCCGTGCCTAGACTAACCCATTGATGTTTCTCTGCTGGATTTCATGATGCGCGTCCTCGCTTTCCTTGTCTGTCTCGCCCTGCCCTTTGCAGCGGCAGCACAAACCACAACCACGCAACCCAGCGGCACGATCAACATTGAGGACAGCGCCACATCGGACGCCGCCATTGCCAACCGCATCCGCGATATCCTTGGTGAGCTTGAGGGATACGAAGACATCAGTGTCACCGTATCCTCTGGGATCATCACGTTGCGGGGCACCACACTGGATACCAGTTCTGCAACCCGCCTCACCGAACTGGTCGGCCGGGTCGAAGGTGTGGTCGCCATCGAAAATGAAGTGCATGAAACCACAGATGTCGTTGAGCGGCTGAACCCCGCTGTCGCCCGGTTCAAAGCCCGCCTGACGCAGTTGATTGCCTTTTTCCCGCTGGCTCTGATTGCCTTTGGCGTTTTTGTCGCCGTCATCTTGCTGGGATTCGTGATTGCGCGACTGCGACAGCCTTGGGAACGTCTGGCCCCGAACGCCTTTATCGCCGACATTTACCGCCAGATCATCCGGCTTTTGTTCCTTATTGGCGGGTTGGTGATCGCACTTGATATTGTTGGCGCTGCGGCGCTGCTGTCGGGTATATTGGGTGCGGCCGGGATTGTCGGCCTCGCCATTGGTTTTGCCGTGCGCGACACGGTCGAGAATTTCATCGCATCCATCATGCTGTCGATCCGCCAGCCCTTTCGCCCCAACGACACCGTCGAAATCGAAGGTGACACCGGCAAAGTGATCCGTCTTACCAGCCGCGCCACGATCTTGCTCAGCTTTGATGGCAACCATATTCGCATCCCGAACGCGACCGTATTCAAAAGCAGGATCGTCAATTTTTCACGCAATGCAGAACGGCGGTTCACCTTTGCACTGACAGTCGCCCCTGACGCCGATCTGGATCAAGCCCGGCGTCTCGCCGCAGATACGCTCATCGCGTTGCCCTTTGTGCTCAAATCACCCGAAGCATCTGCATGGATTGAATCAGTGGATGATTTTTGGGTGACGCTGAACATGGCCGCTTGGATCAACCAGAATGAGACCGACATCGTTCTGGCCCGCAGTGAAGCAATACGGCTGACGCAGGCCGCCTTTGACAGCGCAGATATGTCCGCCCCGGTACCGAGCTATCGGATCGAAAACTTCGACGGCGTTGCTGCAAGACCCAGCAAACCTACGAAACCAGCCACAGATGAACCCGCAGCGACACCGGCCCCCGCTCAGGCTGTCAATGCAACAGCCGACGAAGAATTGACAAAAATCGTCGACCAGGAGCGCGCCGACCCGCAGCGCGACGATCTGTTGAGCGCACATGCGGACGAGGAATAGGAATTTTACGCAAAACGGGTCTTGCGTCCCGCGCCGCAGCCCACTAATTAGCGCCACAGTATTGGGGTGTGGCCTAGCGGTAGGGCAACTGTTTTTGGTACAGGAGATCGAAGGTTCGAATCCTTCCACCCCAGCCACGTATTTCTCAAACCAGACCCGATCCGCATTCCTGTCGCAGTAGCTCCGTGTTTTCCGTAGGTTACGGGGAGATGCCTCTTTTGCAGACGCTGACACAGCTCCCGAATGCCGCCAATACCCCCATTAGTCTGAGGTGGCCGTTTCCGCGATACCAGTGTGGGTGGTTTTGATCAGAGCGTCGCCAGCAGCGCGCGTTGTTCCGACCAGTCTGAGGGAATGCTATGACGCAAACACCAGTCGGATGTGAATCCCAATGGCTGTGTGCCGTTCAAGACACCGCGAATGAGATCTGGCGCAAGCAACGCCAGCTCAATCATCTGATGAATCCGGCGGGTCGATGTCCCTTCATCAACGGCTATCTGACCAAATGATTTGCCTGACTTGATTTTTTCAAACCAGTGATGCGCGGTGGCAATGTTCTTAATCAGCGCCTCATCTCGCGCGCCCGGCGCATCCGCAAAGATCAGTTTTGTCTCTACACCGCGTTTGCGTAACTGGAACGGCGCAGTGATGATAAGATGATCCTGCGGGAGGTCTTCCAGATCCTGTTCCAACAGTGCCCCGAGTTTCTCTGCTTTGATGAAGATGCTTACTTCACCGGGGCGCAGATCGATGCGCTCAATAAGATCCAGTGATGGTTTGATGTCTTTCCTGACACTGATCACTTGGACCTTGGCCCTGGCGGTAGCGATTGCTGATGCCGAGGCATCCGGAACGACCTTACCGATAAAGGATGACTTGTTGAGATGCTGACGCAGGACATGCGCCACCTTTGCCTCCAGCTCTTCTGCTGGCAATCGCCAGCCATCCGTGTTGGCCTCACCGCTGTTCCTGATCAAGCGATGGGACACATAATACCGCAGCCGCTCACCTGCTTTGGTCTTGGAATGTGAGGGCGTCAGGCGATCGCCAGTCTCATCAAAGAGCTTTTCACAAAGCAAGGACCTTTGCTTTGCCGTTTTGCGCGCCCTGCCCTTCGCCGCACCATCCTGCAGCATCTGCTGAATGCGCTCCCATCGATCCGGATCAATGATCGCACTGTGCTGCCCATCATGCACGTTTGCTTTGTGGCGGATGCGGCCCGCATAAATCGGGTTGGTCAGGAGATTGTGAATGTGGCCGCGTGAGAAGGTGATGCCTCCTGAGTGCTGCCCGTCAGCAGATGTCCGTTGCCTGCTGCGCAATCTCAGGTCATCTGCCGCAGCCTTCACCGCTCGGACTGTGCCATGCTGTTCATAAAGATCGTAGAGCATCCTGATGGTTTTTGCTTCCATCGCATTGATCTTGAGCGTGCGGCCGTCCGCGTCATAGCCAAGCGGCACCAACCCGCCCATCCACAGCCCCCGGCGTTTTGACGCGGCAATCTTGTCGCGTATGCGTTCCGCTGTCACTTCCCGTTCGAACTGTGCGAATGACAACAACATGTTGAGTGTCAGTCGCCCCATGCTGGTTGCCGTGTTGAACGATTGGGTAACAGAGACAAAGGACGCCTCGGCTGCATCCAGTGTATCGACGATCTTAGAGAAGTCTGCGAGGGAGCGTGTCAGGCGGTCGATCTTGTACACCACGATCTGATCAACCAGCCCGTCTGCAATGTCTTGCAGCAGCTGTTTGAGCGCTGGCCGTTCCAGCGACCCGCCAGATAGCCCGCCATCGTCATACTGCTCTGGCAGCAGCACCCAGCCCTCGTGCTTCTGGCTGGCGATGTAGGCAGCACAGGCCTCGCGTTGTGCATCGAGCGAGTTGAACTCTTGCTCCAGGCCGTCTTCAGATGACTTGCGGGTGTAGATGGCGCAGCGTAGCTTCTTCATACCCGTGCACCTGCTCTGCTGTTCAGGCCAAAGAACCGTGGGCCGGACCAAGTGGCCCCTGTGATGTGTTTGGCGATGGCGGAGAGCGACGACCATTTTTTCCCATCCATCTCAAAGCCGTCCTCCTTGACATGCACTTGATAGGTTCGGCCATTCCACTCACGCACAAGATGCGCCCCCGCGCTCAGCTTTGCAGGGGTCGCGGCGGCGATATCGTCACCCTGAGATATCTGCTTCAATGCGCGCCGCATCGCAGCTGGCAGCCCGCCCAGCGCCTTGCACTGAAGCTCATAGCGGATCGCCTTCTGCATGAACGGCACCGACAGATATGGAGGAGGAAGCGATCCAAAGACCGCCTCCCAATTCTGCAGCACCGCTGGCCGCTCAGGATTTGGATCACGCCCCATCGGTTGAAGCCGCTGCTGTGGTGGCCAGTTGCTCCGCTGGTACCGACAAGATGCGGAACTTCGACTTGCCGCCCTTGGCGGGCTTCTCAGCCGCCACCTCATAGCCAGCTTTGCGCAGCCCACTCATTGCCGCCCGCGTCGTATGCTGCTGCCAGCCCAGCTTTTCGCTCAGTGATTTGATGTCTGCGCCGGATTTGCTGCCCAGCAGTTTGATCAGCTGGTCTTTCTTGGTGGTTCGACTGCCAGTGGCAGATTTCAATTTGGTGATTGGTTTGGGTGCTGACTTCGTCATTTCCATTTCCTCAGATAATCGGCGGAGATATTCCGCTGCTACTGAGCAGAGCCCGGTCTGGCGGGCGACGCAGGCGAATGGGTCGCGGTGCAAAGACAGTACTGCTCCGGTAGCCGCAAAAGTCCAGTCAGTTAAGCAGAAAAATCAACACGAAGGGCGTATCTCGTTGAAAAACTCTTCCTTGATTGGCGCATGAACTGCTGATTCAATTCTTCCAAAGATTTGGAGGACTGGCT
>NZ_JBHGAR020000045.1:0-8411 GCF_042611115.2 Sulfitobacter sediminivivens | reverse complement strand
TCCCGCAATTTACGTGAAGCCTTTCAACAAGGGGGCAGAAGAACGACTACAATGATGCCGAAGCGATTGCGGAAGCTGCGCTGCGTCCCAATCTCAAAACGGTTTCCGAGAAGACACAGGAGCAGTTGGACTTGCAGGCGTTACAGCCGGCACATACATCTGGGCTCGTAGCGGCCTTACGCACCGGTAGAAATACCGCATTCAAAGCGCGTCTGAGAACGGCCATTCAACCCAATGCCATGTTCTGGTCGTCAGCGCTGTGCTGACGTCTGGGCATGGAGGGAGGATTGGAGGGCATGTTATGCCAAGAGTACAACTTCCAGCAGTGACCCCGAAGCGCAAAGCATGGAACAAAGGTCGGATCATCGGTCAGAAAAGACCGTTGCTTCCCAAACAAGTATGGGCCATCCGCGCAAGGCTCGAACTAGCAGGTTTTCTTCGTGATCTGGCGCTGTTTAACGTTGCGATTGATAGCAGGCTGGGTGGCTGCGATCTGGTCAAACTCACCGTGATCGATTTGGTCAAAGATGATCGCGTTCGTTAACCGGTTTCGGTGATCCAGAGCAAGACCAAGAAGCCGGTTCAGTTCGAACTTACTGAAAACACACGTGATACTGTCATCGCTTTGGTAAAATCACCTCAGATGATCGGGTGCCGCTTTATGTTCCCGAGCCGCTTACATGACAACCCGCATATCTCAACCCGGCAATATGGTCGGCTCGTTCGTGATTGGGTGACAGCGATTGGTCTGGAACCCAGCGGATATGGCACACACTTGCTGCGCCGAACTAAAGCCGCGGAGATTTACCGCAAAACGGGCAACCTTCGCGCCGTGCAACTTCTACTTGGCCATACAAAGATCGATAGCACCGTGCGCTATTTAGGCGTTGAATTGGAAGATGCGTTAAGCATGGCTGAACGAAGTTGGCGGACGGTCCTACCGTTCGCCAATTTACAACAGACGTAGGATCATGTAGCGGCGAAAACGAAGAGCGAGCCAAGTGCAGGATGCTGCACTCTGCATGGATGACCAAAACGCGCGCATAATTGCCACTGCCAGACAAGGGCGGCGAAGGTTGCCGACCCCTTCGTTCGTTTTCCCTGGCGGTTGCAGGTCGATTGAAACTGGCAGAGACCATCAACTTCCCGCCACTGACGTGTCAATGCACGCAGTTTACCCGGGCAAGCGCGAAGAATGCCCTATAGTCGTTCAAGAAAGCTGAAGACATGTCTCGCAACTTGCACGTCAATTGCGCTGAGCAACTATCACGGCGGAGTTCCTTGGGCGATTCCAATCGTGCTATTATTAATGGCGAATCAGGACCTGAGGGAGACTTGTCGTGAAACCGCTGTTCACCCTGCTCTTCCTTTTCGTGACCTTGGCAGCGTGTCGTGAAGAGGACGTCTCTGACGAGGAACCGGTGCGGGGCCTGAAGGCCCACCTTGTCACAGCAACACCGGATTTTGCGACGCGGCGGTTTCCTGCAGTACTGGAACCATCCGAGATCACCGCTTTGTCCTTTGAGATCGCAGGTGCCCTTGGGGCGCTGAACCTTGCCGTGGGGCAGCGCGTTCAAGAGAACGAGACGGTTGCTTCGCTTAATCCCACCACATTGGAATTGCAGGTTGCCTCTGCTCAGGCGGCTGTTGATCAAGCTCGGTCAAGTGCTCAGAACGCAGCAGAGACACTGCAACGCCAGCAAGCGCTTTTGCAAAGCGGCACGGTGACCCGGGTGACGGTCGATCAGGCACAGGTGCAGGCCGATGCCGCCACGGCCCAATTGGTGCAGGCTGAAAAGTCGCTGGAAACGGCACAAGAGAACCTGAGCAAAGCCGACCTGGTCGCGCCGTTCGCGGGCATTATCAGCTCTGTTGAGGCCAGTTCTTTTTCCACGGTTGGGGCGGGCAGCCCTGTCGCGACTATGTACCGCGACGACAGTTTCGAAGTATCGTTTTCCGTCAATTTTGACACTGTGGGGCAACTGGTCGTTGGCACGCCCGCACAGGTGCGGCTGGCCGACCAGCCCGATGTCGTCTTGCCAGCTCAAGTGTCCGAAATTGGGGCGCGCGCCGATGCGGTTTCGAGCTTTCCAATTATTCTGAGCCTGAGCGTGACGCATCCAATCATCAAGGCCGGCATGGCCGTAGAGGCCGCCATCAACCTTCCCAAATCTCAGGCAGATGGGTTTGCCATTCCCCTGAATGCTATCATCCGTGACGGGCATGCCGCAGGCGGTGGCGATGGCATGATGAGCGTTTTCGTCTTCGATCCCGATACATCGCGCGTCACGCGCCGCGACGTGGCCGTCGGGGGCATTCGCGAGAACGCGGTGATCGTTCTGGAGGGTTTGGAGGAAGGCGACCGCATAGCCTCGGCCGGGGTGTCCTTTTTGAAAGACGGTCAGGAGGTGCGCCTTTTGACCGGGGCCGAGTAAGACATGGACCTGCTGACCCGCTTCGGAATCGAGAAATCCCGTTTGACCCTTCTTGCAATGATTGGTCTGCTGTTGATCGGGACGCTGGCCTACATCGCCCTGCCCAAACGAGAAAACCCCGCTATCACCGTCCGCACCGTGATCGTCGCCGCCAAGTTTGACGGGATGGACCCCGAGCGGGTCGAAGACCTGATAGCCATCCCATTGGAACGGGCCGCGCGCGAAATCAGCGGAGTCGACGAAGTCTCAACACTGATCACAACGGGGTCTGCCCAGCTGAATGTGGTGGTCGCGGATTGGGTTCCGTCAGCGGATCTGGATCAGGTCTTCAACGACATTCGAACGCGCATGGAACAGGCCGCCCCGCAACTGCCTGACGGGACACGCGGCCCCTTCGTAAACTCCAATTACGGGGACGTGGCAGTCGCAACCATCGCCGTTACCGGCGAAGGCTTTACCATGGCAGAGATCACCAGCTCTGCCGAAGATTTGCAATCGGGGCTATACGCCGTTGACGGCATCACCAAAGTCACACTGTCGGGCAATCAGGATGAACGCGTTTGGCTGGAAGTCGATGCGCGACGCCTTGCTGCAGTGGGCGTGCAAATTCCAGAACTGCTGCAAGACCTGCGCGATCAGAATGTCATCCTGCCCGCAGGCCAGATCGATGCGGCAGGCACGATGATCCTGCTGGAGGCCAACGGAAATCTCGACACGATCGAGGATGTCGGCAATGTCCTGACCCAACTGCCGTCCGGGGATATCGTTCGGCTGCGCGATCTGCTTTCACCCCGCAGAGGATATGTCGATCCAGCTGAACAACCGGTCAATTTCAACGGGCAACCGGCTGTGCTGGTCAGTGTGGAGATGTCCGACGACCGTGATATTCAGAAACTCGGCCGCTCCCTTCGAGCCGAGATCACGCGGCTCGAAACCTTTCAGCCAATTGGCGTCAGTTTCAGTATTTCGACGTTTCAGGAAACCAATGTCACGCAGTCGATCAATGGCGCATTGTTGAACGTGGGCCAGACCTTTGCCGTTGTCCTTCTGGTGATGCTGCTGTTTCTGGGCCTGCGCCCGGCCTTCATCATTGCCAGCATCGTTCCCTTTACCGTCACCTTTGCGTTGCTTGGCATGACGCAATGGGGCATCGACCTTGAACAGATTTCGATCGCCGCCGTAATCATATCTCTTGGGCTGCTGGTGGATAACGGGCTGGTTGTGGTTGAGGATATTGACGCGCGCATTCGTGGCGGTGCCGCACCGCGAGAGGCGGCGATAGCGGCAGGCGGACAGTTCTTCGTGCCTTTGGCTGTCGCTTCAATCACCACCGTATCTGCATTTCTTCCTATGATGATCCTCGAGGGCACGACGGGCGAGTTTGCCTTTTCGATGGGTGCGGTCGTGGCGCTGATGCTGGTGGGATCCTGGCTGACGGCGCACTACATCCTGCCTTTTGTAGCGGCATCCACGTTAAGGCCCAAGGCCAAAAAGGAAACGGGAGAGAGCCATCTGTCGTCGATCTACGGCACCCTGATCCGCAAGCTTTTGCCATTTGGCCTGCCAGTCATTGTCGTCAGCTATGGCCTTGTCGTGCTTGGCATCATGCAATTCGGCTCGCTGAAGTCCGAAATGTTCCCGCTGTCCGAACGCGCGGAATTCCTCATCTACCTAGACCTTCAAAAGGGCAGCGCCTTGTCCGCGACACGGGACGAAGCATTGGCGGTCGAGGCATGGTTGCGCGACCCGCAGGAAAACCCGGAAGTCGACAGCACCACAGTATTTGTGGGCCACGGCGGACCGCGCTTTTATCTCGCGCTTGCCCCCGCTGATGCGTCCCCGTCCAGCGCGTTTCTGGTGGTCAACACGCAAGATTTTGAAGGTGCCGTTGTTGCCGCTGATCGCGCCCGCCGCTACCTGCAACAGAACGTGCCTGCCGTTCGCGCACGCGTCACCCGGTTGTCGATGGGCGGTAGCGAAAGCGGGATCGTCGAGATCGAGGTTACCGGGCCGGACGCAGATGTGTTACTGAATGCTGCGAGCCGCCTTGAAGCAGGGTTCTCTGTGGTGCCTGGCCTCGTCCTCAACCAGAACGACTGGGGCAACAAAACGATCAAGGTCGGCATCGAAATTCTGCAGGAAAAGGCGCGCGAGTTGGGCGTGACCTCGAAGGACATCTCAAATGTGATGGAGGCCTATTTTTCGGGAACAGCCGTTTCCGTCCTGCGCGACGGCGACGACCAGATCCCGATAGTCGTGCGCGCCGAAGGGGCCTTTCGTGACAGTCTGGAAGACTTGCAGAACCTATCGATCCCGACGGAACGCGGGCTCGCCTCGCTTGATCAGGTCGCACGATTTGCGCCCCGCTTGGAGCTGTCGCAAATCAGACGCGAAAATCAGGTGCGCAAGATCACCGTCAGCGCCAAAAGCGCGTTCCTGTCGGCGGCAGAGATTGAGCAGAACATTCAACCCACGCTCGATGCGCTGAACCTCGGGCCGGATTACGGCGTCAAGATCGCCGGAGAGAGCGCGGAGTCGGCAGAGACCAATGAAAAGCTGATCGCGGGGATGCCCTATGCGCTTATCGTGATGATCCTTGCGCTGACATTCCAGTTCAATTCGCTGCGCCGGGTCGCGTTGACTTTCATGACCATCCCGCTGATCCTGATCGGCGCACCGCTGGCGCTGGGTGTGACCGGTCAGCCGTTATCGTTCTTTGCGATCCTCGGGCTGATCTCGCTGATGGGAATTATCATCAACAACGCAATTGTGCTGATTGATCAGATCGACATTGAACGCGAGGCGCTGCCGCTCGACGAGGCTATTGTTGCCGCATCGAAAAAGCGGCTGAGCCCGGTCCTGCTCACCTCCGTGACAACCGTGGCGGGACTTGCCCCCATGGCGCTGGTGGGCGGCGCATTGTTCGAACCGATGGCAACACTGATGATCGGCGGGCTGTTGCTGGCGTCCCCCCTGACGCTGGTCTTTGTACCCCCGGTTTACCGGATGTTGTTTGCACGGATGGCCAAGGTATGAATGTCGTCCTGCAGATTGCCATGGGCAGTGGGCTGCTGATCCTGTGCGGCGTGCTGCATGTCGCACTGGCCGCCCACCTGATTGCCTTTCTCAGGCTCAGTCGGCCATTTGAGCAGCCATCGGCGCAACAGGGATTCTTCCGGCTTCCGGTAGCAATCCTCTTGGCTTTCGTTCTGTCGCACACGCTGCATGTCTATCTTTGGGCGACCACCGTTTGGGCGGTTGGCGCGCTGCCCGGATACGAGGCACCGATCTATTTTGCGCTCGTGACCTACACGACCCTTGGCTACGGCGATGTCACACTGGACCCGGCTTTCCGAATTTTCGGCGCGATGGCATCCGTGACAGGTATCTTGATGTTCGGGATGACCACGGCATTCCTCGTGGGCGTTTTCGCCCGCGCGCTTGGGGCAGGACAGCGATGATCTGGCGGCAGCGAACGCCCGTGTGCCGCACGATTGCCCCCCGTGCTGCGCTCGCATGTCTGGCGTTGTGTCTTTTGGCAGCGTGGAAAATCCGTCGGTTTCCGCGGACGGCGTGGATCAGCCAACGCAACCTAAGTGCGTCAGTTCGCGTGCGCTTTTGATCGGAAAAATCGCCGCGCCATTCTCCGCATCCGATGATTGTCATACGATCACGGAGTGGAGGATTCGACCATTCGCGAAGTTGCAGGGAAAGGCAATAATGTCCGCTCCACGGTGGTCGATCCCGGTTGCAGCGAAAGGGCGGTTTGAATTTCGCGCCTCAGACTGGCTTTCAATGGCCGGTCTGACGACATCGGCCGCAACGCAGCGATAAGAGCGCCGCACCTGCTTGGGGATGCTGCGTCAGCGAAGGCGGGGAAACGAATGTCGGTTGTGTCCGCATCTTCCCAGCTCACTGATCGCGCAGCGAATGGTATAAATCCCCGTGACCGGCCAATCATGCGGAATACTGCTGAGAGACCGAACGTCTGCTTCGCTAAAGGCATTCTCCCCCCGATTGACAAAAGTACTATCGCCGAACCTAGCTACCTTTGCCCAGCGGCGAGCGCCAGCGCATATCAGGCCGGGCGCTTTTGGAAAAACTCTTCTGATACAGCCAGAAACGATTTCCGTATTCGAGTTTGTCCAGCTTCGAGAAAATTCGGAGCCATTTTCCTTTGAATACTTTGTGTATCAAGCATTGTGGTTTTAAACCTCGGCCCCAAACCGCATAAGGTTTTTGCAATGGCTGATATCTCCCTATACTTGGCGTAATTTACTTGGGTTGGGCTGGCTGAACAGCGATGAAAGAAGACAAATCAATCAAAGAGATCAGCAACTGGTTGTTGCGAATGGGCCTTGAAGGAACCCCTCAGGACCAGATCCTAGATGGGTACTGCAACCGGCTTGTGTTGGCTGGCATTCCGGTACAGAGGGTACATGTGGCACAACGGGCTTATCACCCGCAGTTTGGCGGAATTGGGTTTGATTGGGTCAGAGACCGCGAAGTCATACGCGAAGCCTACGCGCGCGGTCAGACCCCTCTGGCGCGATGGGTGCAAAGCCCGCTCTATCATTTGATGTCGCAGGATCGGGTCGACATGCGGGAGCGACTTACAGACGCACCGCGGCCACATCGATTTCCGTTTCTGGACGAGTTGCGCGACAGAGGGGCGACAGACTACTATGCGATGAAGTTGGCGTTCGCTAAATTACCCGAACATTTGGGGGTCGATCCCGACAACCCTCCGGAAGGTTTTGTCATTTCGTGGACCAGTGATGCGGACAATGGGTTTTCAGAAGCAAATCTGCAGATATTTAGGGAACTTCAGATGGTGCTCGGGTTGGCTCTTAAATCCGCCTCCAACAGACAGATGGCAAGCGATCTGTTATCGACCTATATGGGGGCCGACGCGGGTGAGCGGGTGTTGTCAGGAGATATCCAGCGCGGTTCGGTTGAAAAAACACATGCAGTCATCTGGTACTTCGATTTGCGCGGATTCACGCAGCTATCTGAACGCGAAGAAGGTGCCAAGGTGATCGGTATGCTGAATGCATATTTCGGTGAAGTCGTCGACGTCGTTGAAGCGCAGGGCGGAAATGTGCTGAAATTTATGGGCGATGGCCTGCTGGCAATATTTAATGCTGATACAGACGCAGAATTCGAGGCGGTCAATCGTGCAATCGAAGGTGCCTTTGAAGTAGACGACAGGCTAAAGACGCTGTCAAAGGTTCGCAAAGCGCAAGATGAACCCGTGACAGACTACACGCTAGCCTTGCATCTTGGGGACGTGCTTTACGGCAACATTGGCGGGGCGGCGCGGCTGGATTTCACGGTCATCGGTGCTGCTGTCAATGCCACTGCACGAATGCTCGGCATGTGCGGTCCGACCGGGCAGAAAATTATCTTGTCGGCGGCAGTTGCACATGGAGTCAACGAACGCAATTCTCAAGTTATTTCGCTTGGCCGCTACATGCTACGCGGGATGGCTAAGCCACAGGAGCTTTTTACGCTGTACTTGGCCGAGGATGAATGAAAACCGAGAATGGCGTCTATGCGGATGCCGATGTGTAGACGATGCGCTGACCCATGCTCTTTGCCCCTGCGGCTGCCTTGGCTAGTCTTCCAAATTCCAAGCCGGGACGCCCGTGGAAGCAAAGTTACCGTCAGACATTGGAGCTAATCGCTAGAACCACCCAGCCTGCCGCAGCGAATTTTCGAAGGACCGACCAACGGGGATGTGCGTTCCGTCTTTTGCGATTATGGTCAACATAGGAAAGGGTGAAATACGAAATCGCTCCGACAAAAGGTGAGCGATGTCCCTGCCGGGACGAATGGCGGTGATGAGATCGACCGATTTTGTGCGAAGGGACACCAATCCCAAACGCGGTTTCAACATTGATCCATTAACGCTTTCTTGCGCCATCATGCAGAGGTGGAACACCTACTGCGAAGAGAACACTGGAACCGGCAGGA
>NZ_JBHGAR020000044.1:0-10657 GCF_042611115.2 Sulfitobacter sediminivivens | reverse complement strand
TCTTTGCTGATTGGTATTCGTCAGAGCTCTCCATAGCCCCCTCGTCTTGATTGCATTTTGATTGGCTTTGATTAGCAAAACGAGGGACTTCGCACATTGAGCGAGATCAATGCAACCGATGTACTCGGGCATTATCAGGACATAATTCGCTCTTTTGGATGGAGAGACTTCGATGCCCGGCACGCCAAACCCGCTGAGTGAAATGGGCAATCTGGACCATGTAGTCGCTGCTCAGGACGAACGGCCAAACCCGCTTTTCGAGACAACCGCGCTCCCCGGTTTTAAGAAGACCGTTCGGGGCCGTCGCGCCATTCGCAAATTCGATGGTGAACCGATACCCGATGCGGTGATGCGAGACTGTTTCGGTGACGCGATTCTGGCCCCGAACGCTTCAAATCTTCAGTGCTACGAATTCTACTGGGTCCGAGATGCGCAAAAACGAACGTGTCTGTCAGAGCTTTGTCTCGATCAGCCGGGCGCGGTGACGGCAGGAGAGCTGATCGTTGTGGTCTCGCGAGTCGATCTTTGGCAATCGCACCTCAAGAAAATGTCGGACATCATGACAGACAGTGGCCGCAAGCCCTTCAAAGGGCCGATTCGAGACTACTATGAAGAGATCGTTCCAATGCTGATGAAGACGGATCGCCTGGGGTTCCACAATCTCAAACGCAGGCTGATGTTCTGGTATCGGGGCCGCAGCACGCCGACCGTGCACGAGCCGGTCACGCGGGCGGATCATCGCATATACGGTCACATTCAGGCAAGCCTTGCCGCTGAGAACCTGATGCTGTCACTGGCCGCGCATGGGTACGAATCCTGCCCGATGACCGGGGTCGACAAGCGCGCTATCAGCGCCTTGCTTGGCTTGGCCTCAACTGCGGAGGTCACAATGGTGATTGGTGCGGGCAAAGGAACGCCTGAAGGCCTTTTGAGCCCCCGAGCAAGGCTTCCATTTCGTGAGTTGGTAAGGGAAGTATAGCTCCTGCATCCCGACTACCTTTTTGCGCGGCCACTGGAGAGGACGATGCCACGAATTTTCTGGGTAATTCTTCCCGCGATGCTTGCGGTCTGGCTTGCCATGAACCTCTGGTCGGTTCCAAAGATCGAAGAAATGTCCGGAGGCTTGCGACTGCTTGACACGCGGTTCACCGGCTATTCTTTCGCCGAAGCGCAGAACTTTCTTGCGGCGCTTGGGGAAGAAGGCACAGCGATATATCTCGGCCCGCAACTCTGGCTCGACATGGTCTTTCCGCCGCTCTTGGGGACCGTTCTATTCCTGAGCTACCGCTGGCTGTTTCCGGGATTGCCAGGTCTCATAATCGGCACAGCATCATTGACGTCAGTTGGAATAGACTACTTGGAAAATATGGCGTTGTCGGTGATGTTGCGCGCCGGGCCCGACGCCATGACATCCGACATGGCTGCAATGGCAAATCAGTGGACGGTCACGAAATGGAGCCTCGCGCTCGTGGGGCTTCTGACCTTGGTTGTCGGCATCGTGCTGCGACTGCGTGAAAGGCTCAAGCGATTTGCGTCCAAAACTAAGATCAGGATCGATATTGGACGACCGTTCGAGCGACATTAGTCGCATTGCGGTAAGAACCGTTGCGCACAGAATGTTTTAATTGAGTTAAGGTACTAGAAGTGCGGCGAAACTTGGCAGTTCGGATACGACCGAAGCCTCTGGAACACGAGGCCGATGCCCGCAATTGGCCATACAATTTCCACCGAATGTCAGCTTTAGGTGTATTTGTTGAAAAACTCTTCCTTGATTGCGGCCTGAACTGCTGATTCAATTTCCGTATTGTTGGAGGGATTTGACGATGTTGGGACCGAAGCAAGAAGCGCAAGCGGCACTGTTTTACGAGTTTTCGCTGGAAGATCATGTCCCACAAGATCACCTGCTGCGATCCATTGATCGTTTCGTTGACCTGAGCGGCATTCGCGCCCATCTGGCGAATTTCTACAGCCACACGGGCCGCCCGTCGGTCGATCCTGAACTTCTGATCCGCATGCTGCTGGTCGGATACTGCTTTGGCATCCGGTCGGAACGACGGCTCTGCGAGGAAGTGCATTTGAACCTGGCCTATCGCTGGTTTTGCCGCCTCGACTTGAATGATCCCATCCCCGATCATTCGACTTTTTCCAAGAACCGGCACGGGCGTTTTCGGGAGAGTGAGTTGCTGCGCCATCTGTTCGAGACAACCGTCGCCCGCTGCATCGAAGAAGGACTTGCCAGCGGGCAGCGTATGGCAGTGGACGCCAGCCTGATTGAAGCGGATGCCAATAAGCAGAACTCAACACCGAAGGAACAATGGGATGCGTCGACCATCGATCCCGCAGATGCACCCCGCGCGGTCCGCGAGTATCTCGACACGCTCGATGAGGCTGCGTTTGGCGCGGCCAGCGAGGTACAGCCCAAGTTCACCTCACATTCCGACCCCGCCAGCCAATGGACAGCTGCGCGCAAAGGGCCTGCTTTCTTTAGCTATTCTGACAATTATCTGATCGACACGGATCACGGTGTTATTTTGGACGTCGAAGGGACCCGTTCGATCCGGCAAGCTGAGGTTGGATCGACACAGACCATGCTGACACGGGTGAAAGACAAGTTCGACCTGGCCCCCGACTGGATGATCGCCGATACCGCCTACGGCTCCGGCCCGATGCTCGGCTGGCTCGTGGATCGCAAGATCGATCCTTACATCCCGGTAATCGACAAGGCCGGACGCCCCGACGGCACCTGGACACGCACAGACTTCGAATGGGACGCTGAGAATGATCAATATATCTGCCCCGAGGGTCACGCGCTTAAACAGTTCCGCCGGAATTATTCCGATCCGAACCGGGGGCCGACGGGCAAGGGCACAGCGCGCTATCGCGCCTTGAAAGAAGTCTGCCAGGTCTGCCCGTCCAAACGAAAATGCTGCCCCAACGCCGATGCGCGCAAGATCACCCGCGAGGAGCACGAAGATGCGCGTCAGGTCGCCAGGAATCTGGCCAAAACCGAAGAGTACCAGATTGCGATGAAGCTCAGAAAGAAGGTTGAGATGCTCTTTGCCCACCTCAAACGCATTCTCGGGCTGGGACGACTGCGATTACGTGGGCCGTGCGGCGCAAATGACGAATTCCTCCTCGCCGCCACCGCCCAAAACCTCCGTAAACTAGCCAAGATCCTTCCTGCACCGCAGCAAACGCGCAAAGCCTGATAGAAAAGGCGCTCGCGCTCCGTTCAGAACCACGCTTTCTGCGCCAGCAACACGTTGTTTTTCCACAGAATCGGCTCGTTCCTGCCGTTGGCGCAGCTTGCAGCATCATGCACTCTGGGCTCAAACGGTGAGCTCGCCGCGTAAAGTTGGAATAGCCGCAGCCTGAAAGTAAATGGCACAAGCCAAGCGAATCCTTTCTGAAATGACGAAACTTCACAGGATTTTAGCGGCACACCAGTGAGGCTGGGTGAATGGCTGGTCTCAAGTCGTCAGGAGATAGGCAATCGCTGCGGCACCGCATGGCCGCTCGGAGCCCGAAGCAGTCTTGATTTGGCCAAGACAGTGGGAGCCCGTTTCGCTCAAGTTCCGCGAACGGCCGAGACGGCGAGCGCAGGCATTGGTACCCGGTATTCTCCGTCCACGAGGAATTCTTTCAGCTGTGCATCCCAAGATGAATAGATTTCCTTCAACACGGCATCATCCTGTTTGTCCAGGATGATGGCGGCCCTTGCGGCGAACTGCCTGAATTGCTCGGCGAACTTCCCGGAAGGAGCCCTGAAGGCAAGCGGGAGCTGGAGTATCGAAATCGCTTGGAACCCAGTCTTTTCCAGAGCTTTTCGCATGGCTTCTTCCGTCGAGAGAGCAAACGGTGGCGGCGATGGCGGCACGACAGACATGTCCGCCAGCTTCATCATCGTGCCGAAGACGATCCGAAACAACGGGGACTCGGGGGGACCGATCCAATGGCTGAGCGCGACGCGCCCACCTGGCTTCAGGACTCGCGCCATCTCGGAGAGCAATGCGTCGGGGCTTCCAACATGCATGAGTCCGAAGGAGCAGATCGCGGCATCATAGCTGTGATTTTCGCGCGGAATGAACTCTGCATCACCCACATCAAATACCACAGTCGGGAATGCGGCCCGAGCTGCATCGACCATCGCCGCGGACACGTCGATGCCCTCTGCATGGGCACCCAAAGCCCCTGCTGCACCCGCGGCCCTGCCGGTTCCGCAACAAAGATCAAGAATGCGCTTCCCAGGGGCCGTTTCGGCCATCGCCAGCAGCATTGGAATTGCTTGGGTTGTGACCTGTCCCGTGAAATCGTTGTAGGTGCCCGCACGCGCGTCCCAACCCACAATTTCCGCCTTTTTGAACCCTTCGTAGCTCATGACTTTTCCCTCCAGATTGTGTAGCTTGCGCCAATGTACATGCATAAGACCTCTCGCGTCAGGGCCAGACTAGCCATGTGCGGGCCATCTCGGCCAAATGAGTGGAAAGAAGGAAACCGAAGTAATGAGCAGAAATTTTGAAGCTGATCCGCTTCGGATTGACATTCTTGCGGCGGAGAGTTGCAGAGGCGCGATTCTCTACGGCCTGCACGACCTTTTGGCGTCAGTGGGAACCGCTTGGTCCTACCTGACGGAAGGGACCTTTCGGCCGCCGATGACACGCGTCAGGATAGTTGCGCGCGAAAAGGAGCCGTTTCGCTGCATAGGCGGAGTCCCGGTCATGCCGGACGCGACGCTTGAGGAAGCCGATGACGCGGAGATCATCTGTCTGCCCAATTTCAGGATCGGCGAAGCAGACAGGCCGAAAGACGTGCTGGGACCGGAAATCGACTGGGTCCTGCGCCGTCACACAGCAGGTGCCCGTCTGGCAAGTGCCTGCTCCGGCGCGGCCCTTTTGGCAGATGCGGGCCTCCTGGACGGTGAAGAAGCGACTGCCCATTGGTCGATGCGAGAGATTTTTCAAAAGCGTTATCCCAAAGTTTCGTTCTGCCCGGACCGCACGCTCACCTTTGCGGGCGAAGGCGACTCGATCGTGATGTCGGGTGGAATGGCCTCTTGGCAAGATCTTGCGCTCTACCTCATCGCGAGGTTTCTCGGACCCGAACATGCGGCTAGATCCGCCCGGTTCTATTGCGTTGATCCCCGCCCCGATGGGCAGCGCCACTATGCGGCGCCCATGCGGCGGCTACAGAACGAAGACGCCGTTATTCGGGAATGCCAGGAATGGCTGGCCGACGGATACGGCAAAAGCGATGCGGTCGGGCGCATGGTTGCCCGGTCCGGTCTGCCGAGACGGACCTTCGATCGGCGTTTCCGCGCAGCCACCGGCTACAGCCCCACGGATTACGTGCAGTCGTTGAGGATCGAAGAAGCAAAGCAACTCCTGGAGATGGAAGAACTCTATGTGGACGCGATCGCCGAGGAGGTGGGTTATTCGGACGCTCGCGCTTTCCGTCGATTGTTCAACAAAAAGACAGGACTGAGCCCCGCGGAGTACCGGCGACGCTTTTCGAGCAGCGGCTTTCTTTCTGCCCGATAAAGTGGATTTCATTCCGTGACGATCTGGACGCGCAGATACCGTCGCTGACTTTTCAAGCCGTGGCACCTTATGGGACAACGCGCGCCGCAAAAGAAGGGCAGTTCTGTCCGCACAGCGTGAATTTGTGGTTTCAGATTTGCTGCGGCCTGCCTGAATGGCCGCATTTCCTACTGCGGTGCAGCGGATCGGAGCGTTGCGAGCGCACGCAGCAAAATTTCGGCACTTCTGCTGTGGGCTCAGAGCCGACATTGGAGCAAATGCAGCACGCTTTTGTAATACCCACCGGTTGCCATCAAGGACGGCACTTTGCTGCCATTGGCCTACCCTCGGCCATGCTGTGGCGCGGCCCGTCGAAGGAGACATTCGCCGCGCGCGAACGGCAAACCCGTGGCAAGAACTGGCCGGGTTGGACGAAGAGTTCACGTTTCCTGAAGAAGGCTGCAAAGGCATTCCCCGCAGCCTTCAGTCTTCTTGTCGTTGGTTATCGCCCACCTGCACCAGAGGCCATCGTACCGATGGACCAAAGGCCAATCATGCACTAACTTTCAATTTGGACCACTCAAGTGGGGCTGCTCACAGAGCCTTACAGATAGCTGTATTTCATGATGTAAATTTTACCAATCTGACTGGCTTAGACTGGCTGCAATCATCCAGTTAGATCATTGCGCGGGAATTGCAACAGTGTGTCCTCTGGGAGAACGATAGCCACGTCGTATAGAACCTTCGCCTCGACGTCTGCGTTCCAAATCCAGCCTTCGAATAATCGTGCTCAACTTCTTGCAGGAACTAAAACGGAACTTCTTTGGCTCATGCAATGTAACCTCAGGTTCACGACCTCGTTCTCTGAACTTAATCTCTATCTTGTATTCCACGATCATCCGAACCTTGCCGTTGCGCATATAATCATTGGCACTCGCGGGTTCTCGTCGACAAACCAAAATGGATAAAAAGTGAAACGTAAAGGTGCTATTTGGATTTGCATTGTTGAAACGACGGAAGAGTTCCGGCGAAATTCCCGGACGATCCACCTGACTGATTGATAGGGCTCCATTTGGATCCGGCCCCGGATAGGTTAGTGGATCTGAGTTCGAACTTGTTCCTCTTGGATTGTGAGTAAACGTCGGATCATAGGGTTGCCCAGCATTTGCCCTGTCAATTTCGCTTTTCAGGACATCAAGACTCCAGCCGTCGCTGCCGTCTTTCACCGGGTTTTCCTTCAAATTCCATTCATGCCGTACAAATTGAATTACTGTATGCGTGCCTGCTCTACCGCAACATCTTTCTGCGTTTTCGACCGGATAAAATGTTTGAATCGGGAATCCGAGAAAGGTTCTTCCATCTGGATTTCGAGTTGGAGTTATGGTCGTGCCATGGGAAACAGCTGTTTGTGAATCCTGAGCAGTTTTTTGTGGCCCTCCGCGCATATGCGATTTTGTGATATTAGGTGCAAATTCCCATCGAACTTGCAGCTTTTCCACCGGATGAATTCGGCAACTCCTGCCCCCTTCTGGTGTCCATTGGGCATAAGCCTCAATCTGTTCAACAACAACACGATTGTCTCTGTCGTTCATACCCGGAGGAGGCTTTAGCTCGATATCTTTTTCCGACTGCGCACTTATCTGAGCCAAAACTTCGGCTTGGGTACCAGAGAATTCCCTTGGTTGTAGCGCATCTGTGTTTGGAGCGGTCCTGGTTACAACAATGCGCAATGTTCCTGGCGGGTCCCCTATGCTGGTGACTTTGATACGCACGCCAACTCTGGCATTTGAGGAAATCGCCAATTCAGGTTGAAGGGAAGAAAATCGGCGTAAGACCGTTTTTCTGAACCTGCCATTGCCATCACGAAGGTCGAGACCCAGTCCAAAAAAAGCAATGATGTTACAGCCCGGTTGCCCTTGCCGACGACGGCGAACCACCGTCCGGCCTGCTTCTTGAAACATGATGCCTGATGCCCGCCCGGGAAGTTCATTGAAAAGTACTGTGTCTCCTCCCTGATCAATGAGAAAGTGTCCTGGCTGACGATCAAAAGGAGGCCAATCTTCGTCGTCGAAGAGTTCGCCCTGCTCTTCTAAGATCAGCGCCTCTTCGCGTGTCATCTTTTTGGATTCTGTCAGAGTTTCAAATATCGGCCGAGGCAAGATCGGTTCGAATATAAGTGGTTCTTCGAATTCTTCTTCGTTAGATCCCAACTCGCTCCTCCAACTTGGGAACGATTCTAGCACATTTGCGGAGTTAATCCCAACTGAATCAAATCATGTGGTTGGCGGACAGATCGGAGTTGTTGAACAAACATACTACCGCTGGCGCAAACAGTACGGCGGAATGGGCGAAACCAATCTGAAACAACGAGAAAGGATCAAGCACAAGACCATCGAAAACCGGCGCTTGCTTCACCGCAAAACGCTGCGAGCGCACGCAGCAAGAAAATCCAATTTACGGGTTGGGCTCTTTCAATCCCTTAGCTGCGAAATGCGTAGACGTCCGCTAAGCCGAAATTTGCGTAGTAATGCTATAGATCCAGTCTCTAGCTTCTCGCCCTGCTCTGCCCGTAAAATTCGCTGATGATACATAAATTTTCCCTGTTAACATATGTAGGGAAATCACGCGCAAGATACTGTTTTCATATGGCAAATAACGCACGAATAACCGAGTGGCGGCCATATTTACTCAATTTCCCTGTAGATTTCCCTGATAGCAGGGAATTTCTGCCCAGACTGGATAGCTCAGAACTGGCTGCACAGCCACTTTAAATTACTGCTGTATTAACAACGATTTAAACCTAGATCGTAATTCTGTTCGTTACAGTAATTGATGGATTTGCCTACAAGACAATAGTTGAAATATCTCTGTTTGAGAACGAACTGCCGATGTGGTGTATTTAGTCTTGTATGTAGACGGGGTTAATATGGGGATAGTGTTAGAATATTGAAAGCATATCGCACCCCGGAGCTTCAACTGGCGGCTCGCCAGTTTCAGGGGGCCCCCGATCCGCTTTCGTCGTTGACGGTGGTTTGAAGTTTGGTTTTGACAATAAAACACAACAGACGCATGACCCCTCATGCGCATTGTGTTGGAAATATCATCAGATAGTCCTGAACCGGGCTTGTGCCACGTGATACTGGGCTCATCACCCGGACTATCTCTCCACCGTTTAGCGGTTCTAAATTAGCGATAGTTTGTTAACTTGCGTCCATAACTGGACCTGTCGCGCTTTCGTGCCGCCCCAAGTGCTCGTTTAAGCCACTTTCCGTTCGAAGGCGACCGGGCTTTGCCAGCCCAATGCTGAGTGGCGGCGGCGTGGATTGTAGAAGCCGTTGATGTATTCGAAGATCGCCATTTCAGCCTGCCGCCTGGTTTCCCATGATCGCCGCCAGATCAGCTCAGCCTTGATGGTTTTGAAGAAGGTCTCAACGGCGGCGTTGTCATAGCAATTGCCCTTGCCACTCATCGACACTTTGAAGCCGTGCTGGCGCAGGATCTTCTGATAATCGTGGGAACAATATTGGCTTCCCCTGTCCGTGTGGTGGATGCAGCCCTTAGGCGGTGCCCTGAAGGAGATGGCCATGTTTAGCGCCCGGATCGCCAGATCACGCTTCATCCGATTACTCACTGCCCAGCCGATGACCCGTCTGGAATGCAGGTCCAGGATCACGGCCAAATACAACCAGCCCTCGCGGGTCCAAACGTAACTGATGTCACCAGCCCATTTCCGGTTCGGGTGCTCTGCCACAAAGTCGCGATCCAGCAGGTTTGGAGCAATGTTGAACTTGTGATTGCTGTCCGTTGTGACTTTATGTTTCCGCGTTCTCACCACCGATATGCCGTTCTGACGCATCAAACGGCCAACACGTCGATGGCCGATGTTCAGACCGATCTCTTTCAGCTCTTCGGTCATTCGTGGCCTGCCATAGCTGCCCAGGCTGAGACGCGATTGTTCTTTGATGTGCGCCAACGTCACCATATCAGATCGCTGCCTGCGGCTGGCTGGCCGACTGCGGAACGCACGTACACCGCGCATGCTGACATCCATAATCTGACACAGGCGCGCTGCCGGAAACACATCCCGGTGTTCTTCGACGAACCTAAACCTCACGGCTTTTGGCTCGCGAAGAACTGCGTTGCTTTTTTAGGATGTCCCGCTCCTCCTTGAGGATACGGTTCTCGCGCCGAAGTCGGTCATTCTCTTGGGCGAGGCTCAAATCCTCTTTCGACACGACATCAATGTCTCGATGCGCCGTGATCCACTTGTTCAGCGTCGACATCCCGACACCGAGATCATCAGCCACCTGCTTGCGCGTCAGTCCACTGGTCAACGCAATCCGCACCGCATCTTGCCGGAATTCGTCCGTCCGTTTCAGTCCCATAGTCAGTCTCCTTTGTTGCACTAAATGCTATCAAAGGAGCGGCATCAAACCGCGACAGGTCCAAATCAGACACCGCGCGACGCAAGCGCTCGTTCTCTTTCTGTAGCCGCTTCAGTTCTTTGAGTTGTTCTGTGCCCATTCCACCGTACTTCTTCTTCCCATTGCCCGG
Source organism: Sulfitobacter sediminivivens (assembly GCF_042611115.2). Classification (NCBI taxonomy): domain Bacteria; kingdom Pseudomonadati; phylum Pseudomonadota; class Alphaproteobacteria; order Rhodobacterales; family Roseobacteraceae; genus Sulfitobacter; species Sulfitobacter sediminivivens. The sequence continues at coordinate 587 of NZ_JBHGAR020000044.1, read as the reverse complement.
CAGGCGCATGGCAAAGCCATGCTGCCGAGAGGGGGCGGTAATAGGTTTGTTCAGTCACACTGATCTGTCTGATTGCATCAATCCGGGGCATGCCTTGCCCCATCAGAACTTCAACCTGCCGTAACTTCACGACAATCTCTTCGGGCTTGGGGCTCTTAATCGCCATCTCTGGTCCTCCGCTTTCCTAACTATAGGGGCGGACCACTTCAAAGGGGGAGGCTCAGCTGTCTGATAGTCGGGATGCACCCAAGCTATCCGATTGTGATCACGACCACCCCACTTACAACCGTGAGGACGCCAGCCCATCTCTCGCAATATATGCTTGATACGGCTACAATTTGCCTTTAGTTTTCAGTAAGCCATTTCACAAGATCTTCCTGAGGAAAGGCAAAATGTCCGTCATCCGCAATCAACTCCTCCAGACGCTGCTGAACGATTTCCCCAGAATCTGTTGATTTCCGCCGAGAAGTGACCCGGTAGCCCCATAAATTGTCACTGAGAATTGACCCATTGTCCGTCGTCATATAAATTGGGACATCAGAGCGGCTTGAGCATTGGAGGTTCTGGCTCGTTTGTGTGATTGATTA
>NZ_JBHGAR020000043.1:0-10949 GCF_042611115.2 Sulfitobacter sediminivivens | reverse complement strand
CCTGATAAGAAAGGCGCTTGCGCCCAGTTTAGAGGGCTACTTTCTGCGTCAGCAACACGTTGTTTTTCCACAGAATCGGCGGATTGCGGTCATTCGTTGCAAGAGCGAAATCTCATGCCGCGATCAGGTGAAGCTGACATTCAGACGACGGTCACAACGCGCTTTCCTCTGCACTGCCGCGAGGCAGCTACTAGCCCTCAGCGGCCCATCAATAAATGACGTTCTGTTCGATTACGTGCTAGAAAGGTACAAGCTGGCTTGTAGGAAAACCGCTAGATTTTGCCTGCAATATCCAGATAGCAACAAGGGAAATGAAATGAACTCTTTAACGCTGGATAACCCAGACTTTGAAACCTATGCGCTGGTTGCGGCACTCATGGTGCTGAAGGTAATGCTGCAAGGCTGGATGACTGTTTATCGGATGATAAAAAGCGATTCAGGTTTGGTAAACCCTGAGGACCTACAGAAAGGTCCGATAAACAAGAACCCGAGACCCGACCAACTTGAGCTCAATGACTATGTTGACCGCTCACGTCGCATGCATCGCAATGATCTGGAAAACATCCCAGCATTTTGGGCGGTCGGTTTGGTCTTTGTTGTCGTCGATCCTGCTTTATGGCTTGCCCAAATTCTGATGTATGGCTTCGTGCTCGCGCGACTGGCCCATGCCGGTGCCTACTTGACAAAACAGAGTCACGAAGTCCGGGCGACTTTTTATACGTTTGGATCAATAATTGTGATTTTCATGGCGGCTTACGTTCTTTGGACGGTGATTTGAGCGTATTATGTTCGTGAATGGTTCCAGCCTGAGACCTGCAAGTTTGTTCTGTGAGGCGGTCAAGCGGTTGCACAATCAAGCCCGATTTTTGAGGAAATATTCTTTTAGCTGGACCTGCTTCCAACCGTGCGTCTGTGTTACGTATCTAAGATAGCGACCATTGCCACTTTTATAGGAGATTGAGATGACGGCCCCTGTAGAAAGAACTGAGAAGCTTCATAATCTGAAAGACAAAATGCGGGAAATGGAGGTGCTATTTGAGGAAATAGAAACCGCTTTCGGGGATTTGACTGACGAAGAAAAGAGATCACTGAAAGGTTTGGCAAGCGCGATTGAATACCACGCCAGCAAATTGAAGAGTTAGTCGTTGTCAACTGGACACCTTGTAGCCAAAAACTGCATTAAGCACTTTTCAACGTTAGGGCGGGGGCCAATCGTTCGCTGCATTACGCATCAAGCTCTACTGGGCGGGCATAGTAAATAGAGCATTCTAAGCTTCGGACGAGGCCAACAACTCTCCGCCATAGGCATCCATCATCTTTGCACCGAACTCCTCTGCTCCTTCAATGCGAAGGGCTGAGACATGGGCGATGGCACCATCGCGCACCTCGCGGCTTGGATAAACCGTCACGATGGCGAAACGGTCTAAGTCAACGTCCACGAGCATTGAATGCTTTGCGCCCAAAGCTAACAGCCCAGGGAAGTATTTTCGCTGCATCAGGTCTGTCACATGCTGAAGGCTCTCAGTTTCGCTTATCATTCGCAAGGTCGTGATTGATACAAAGCTCATTTGATCTTCCTCCGCTACATAAAAGCATAGCACATTTCGACTAAGCCCTGTTACCTTCGGTGTTATCAATTTGGTTGCTGGCTGCAGGCTTTGGGCCGGAAGCGGTAGTCTTCACAAACGTCGGAAACCGGACATTCGCTGCAGGGTTTCTCAAAGCCTGCTCAGTCGGACAAAATGTGCATCCATTACAATCATGCACCACAGCTGAGCAACAATCCAACGAAGGCAGTGACCTGCTCCCCATTGGGTCCGCTGATTTAGGTTATCGCTGTTCAGGTTTTGGTCCTCTTCTGACCGGTTAGCATATTCTGCTGGCGTCAGGCCAGCGAGGCTTGTGTGTGGGCGGTGGTGGTTGAAGTCGATACGCCACCCTGCGATCAGGTTGCGGGCACGGCGTAGGTTATCGGACAGGTGCTCATTCAGGCATTCGTCCATTGCCCGGCAGACGATTGCAACGCAATCTGCCGAAAGGGGCGCATCCTGCCATTGAAGCTTTCGACAAGCCCGTTCTGCATTGGTTTACCAGGTGCGATGTAATGCCAGTCAACCTTCCGGTCTTCCTGCCATTTCAGGATCGCATTCGAAGTGAGCTCCGTTCCATTATCGCTGAGCACCATGCAGGGGTATCCGCGCATCTCTGCGATCCGATCCAATTCACGCGCAACGCGGTCACCAGACAGAGACGTATCGACCACAGCGGCCAGACATTCACGACTGAACTCATCAATCACATTAAGAATACGGAACCGCCGACCGCAAGACAGGCTGTCAGACACGAAGTCCAGCGACCACCGCTGGTTTGGTCCCTGCGGGATCGCCATCGGTGCTCGGGTGCCCACTGCACGCTTGCGACCGCCACGTTTACGGACTGTTAACTCTTCTTCGCGTTAGATCCGATACAGTTTCTTCCAAGTCACGTGCCAACCTTCGCGCTTCAGCAAGATATGCAGCCGCCGGTAGCCAAATCGCCGTCGCCCCGAAGACAGTTCCTTCAGCCGATCTCGCAGATCAGTATCCGCTGACCGTTTCGACACACGCCGATAAACACGCGGGTCGATCCCAGCCAAGGCGCAGGCCCGCTTCTGATTGTATCGCTTTTCTTTCATGGCCCAGGCCGCAGCATTGCGTCGCGATCCGGGCCTCAAAAGTTTTTTCCCAGCATTTCCTTAAGCGTCGACACGTCCATCATCTGCTCAGCCAGCAGCTTCTTCAGCTTGGCGTTCTCGACTTCCAGTGCCTTCAATTTCTTCGCATCAGATACTTCCATGCCGCCATACTTGGATCGCCATTTGTAGAACGTTGCATCGCTGACGCCGTGCTTGCGACACAGATCCTTCGCGCCGAGACCAGCCTGATGCTCTTTCAATATCCCGATTATCAGCTCTTCACTCAAACGGGTTCTCTTCATCGTCTGTCTCCTTCTTGGAGAACAGACTAACTCAAAACACCGGACTTTTCAGGGGAGCATGTCAGCAGGTGAACACACACCACTGAGAGTGCTCTTAAGATCAAGTCAGAGCCTTGCGATTGATTGATCCTTGGCGGAGTCTATAAGCCAGCGCCATTGCGCGTGCGATTTGTGGAACGCGGTGAGGTCTGGATTGTTCTTCAGGGCTTACAGGATCTGCCCGTAACAGGCGTATGCTTCTTGAAGGCAATGTTTTCGACATTGAATATTGGGTGGGCCTCTCCCATCTTCGTCTGCACCTGCCGAGTTGGGAAAAATGTGTACATCGTCAGGTGTTTAGAGGTCTTCTTAGTGACCGCGGATTGATCTTGGTCAATGCCGCTATCAGCCAGCATGTTAGGCGATTCTGAAATATTTGGGAAATTCAGGTCATATCGGAGCATTTATGCAGGTTAGTAAGTATTCAGTTACGTTAATTTATTCGGCGTTGGTTAATGTGGTACTGGCACCATCTCTGGCTGCACAGACCAGTTCTGCCACTGCTTCACAAAACGCCGAAAGCTCCGTTTTTGAGGTTGAGGCCGGTATTACCCTGTCACAAGAGTTTACCGACAACGTGTTTTTGACAGCCAATGGCAAGCGCAGCGACATCGTGACCGTTGTGGCACCGTGGATTGACCTGTCGATGCAATCGGAGGATCTTCGGCTTCGTTTCGGGGTGCTGGCCGAAATCGGTCGATTTGCCGATAATTCTAGCGAAAACTATGATGATTATACGATCGACGCAGAGCTGCGATACCGACTGGGGGACGGTTTGTTTGCTTTCGGCGGTTTGGAATACAAGTGGGATCACGAAAACCGAAATTCGCCGGATGATGTGAACGGGGTTGCACCAACTGAATTTCGCGACGCGAGTGGCTATTTTGGTGTTGGCGGTACTCTAAACGGAAATGCGTTTCGGTTTGGTGCAAATGTGCGCAAACTCGACTTTGACGATACGGCTGTCGCGGGCGGTGCCTCAATCAACAACGACGACCGTGACCGAACCGAGACAGAAATTGGCGGCCGGATTGGAATTGCGAAGACAGCAAATGGTGAGGTCTTCGTTCAGGGCATTTATGACCGGCGCAAATATGATGCCGCCACCGACGATTTTGGTTTCGCACGAAGCTCTGACGGAATTCAGGCATCCATTGGTTACACGGGCAAGATCGGAAATCTGACAGGCGAATTGACCTTTGGTGCTTTGTCTCAAGGATATGATGACGCACGATTTGACCGCGTCACAGCTCTTGATGTTGGAGCAAACTTGATTTGGCGGCCGGGTCCAGACACCAGAGTTACCGGTGTCATTGACCGGACGCTTGAAGAAACGACAACGTCCGGCGCGTCAGGCTATCTTGCCACCAGTGCCGGTGTGCGGATCCGCCATCGCATCGCGCAAGATCTGTCACTGGCAGGCTACTTCTTTCTGACAGAAAATGACTATCAAGAGATCAACCGCACCGACGTTTTGGCAGAAACCAGCATCGGGCTGCGGTATCACTTCAATCCCAAAATCTATATGGATACCAACTATGCCTTCGAAAAAAGGTTGTCGGACGTTGCCGGTGCGGACTACGACGAACACCGCATCGAATTCATGCTTGGCTACGATTTCCAGCCTGCATTCACGGCCGAGCCAGCCGCACATGCCAAGTTTTCAACCGGTGACTTCTATGTCGGTACACAGCTTGGTCACGGTTTTCTACAGACCAAAGTGGACGGCCCGCGCGGTGCAGGAGGAAACCTGACTGCCGACTTTGGCGATCACGGCTCGGTGGCCGGGATTTTTGGCGGGTATCGGACCAGTTTTGGGAACCTCGTCCTTGGTGCAGAAGCTAATATCGACTTCGCAAACATGGACTGGAGCCATGACGCGGACCGCGACTTTTCTGTCAAAACAGGAAACTCCCTTGGCCTTAGCGCCATCGTCGGTGTCAGAACCGCTGCGCGCAATCTGGTTTATGGACGATTTGGTGCTGTCGCTACGGAATTCGACAGCAGATACGTGCGTGGTGGCACCGTTGTCACCACAGAAGATTATAAGACGGGATTTCTGCTAGGTCTGGGCGCAGAGGTGCCGCTGGCCCGTGGTCTTTCGGGGCGGCTAGAATATCAGATCAGATCGTATTCGGATTATCAACTTGGTGCGCCGCTCGGCGGTCCCAATGACGACAATTTTGCCAACCTTCAGGGGGCAGCGCTTTTTGGGCTTATCTATCAGATCGGAGCGCGTGATGAAGTTGTTGAACCTGTCAAGCCCACCGTCTTTTCCGGGTTTTATGCCGGGGGAATGTTGGGTCACAGTGCGCTTCAAAGCGATAACACCGGACCAAGACCAACGGCAGCTGCGCCCGTATTTACGCTTGACGCCACGCGTGCCGGTCAGGGGTTCAGCGGTGCTGTGTTTGCCGGTTACGGTCAGCAATTTGGTGACTGGTATCTGGGTGCAGAGGCTGAGTTGGAGCTTTCATCGGCGGGCTGGAATATCGAACGCAATCCTACCGGTCGGATATACTCAGTTGGAAAACATCATGCCCTGAATGCAATGCTCCGGGTTGGGTATGTGGTTAATGACTCAGTCCTGCTTTACGGACGCGCGGGGTATTCCGTGGGGCGGTTCGAAACTGATTACACTTTTGCCGGAACCACCGTTCGTCAGAGCGATACTCTGAGCGGGTTGCGGATCGGTGCGGGTCTCGAATTTGCCTTGAGCGAAAAGGTTAACTTACGAATGGATTATACCTACACCGACTATGGCTCTCATCAGGTGAATTATGGGTCAGGTATCGACAGCTTCGATACATCCGAGAACCATTTTCAGGTTGGTCTGGCCTACCGGTTCTAGGAATTACCTGCCCCAGTTGCGATGCATGAAGAAAAGGTATCGCAACTGGCCAAAACCTCATCGTCACGTTGATATATATCAATTCGTGAATGTTTGGGTGGTGCATAATTCTCTTAAGGAAAGCGACCGGAGGAAACTGTTATCGCTTCCGAAATCAGAAATTTTAACTCTGGGGTAATGATATGATTTCGAACAAATTTATGCCGATCTCTCTAAAGGCTATGCTGGTCGCGGGCTGCGCGACGGTGGCGTTGGTTACAAGCCCAATGGTTACTGATGTGGCTTATGCGCAGCAAGGTTCCGGCAAGCAAATGAAGGGCGGAAGCTCTGCAGGTGGCGCGCGCGGTGGCGGACAGCGCTCCGATTCTGGCAGCGGACGCGGCCAAGGTCTGGGTGGAATTTTCCGCGACATCACGGGCATGGACGACGACGCGCAAGGCGGTGCCACTGCCAAGGGCGGCGCTTCTGCAATGGGTGGTTCGTCTGCAAAAGGTGGAACGGCCGCGAAGGGTGGCAGCAGCAAAGTCACCACCTCGGATAGCGCGGATGCTTCGGATAGTGAGGATTCTGATCGTCCAGAATGGGCGGGACAGCCCGGTGGCAAGGATGGCGCTGGCGGTGGTCAGCCCCCAACATCCGGTTCGAAAAAAGGCGATCTGTTTGGGGATCTTTGGATCATCGCGCGCGACGACAACGGCGTGCCCATTCTGACGCCTGAAGGCTACGTGCAGCCGCTCGACGTTGATGGCAACCTGATTGCCCTCGACGAAGAAGGTCACCCGGTTGACGAGACATTGACACAGGAGGTCGAACTTGGCCGTCTGAATGTGGGTCGGGCTCCGGTAAGTGTTCTGGACCGTCGTGCGGAAGAGGTCATAACCTTGCTGAATGAAGCAACCGATCTCAAGCTCGATGCCTCTGGACGGCTTGTGCTGACGCTTGATGGCATCGACAAGACGATCGACTCTCCGCTGGAGAACTTGGCCATCTATGTCGCGCTGATGACAGACGGTACGATACCGGGTGTGGATGATCTGCCCGGCACGGCCTATGATTTCATGGTTGATGGCACTTACACTTCCGAAGACCTTGCGGCATCTGTTGCGTTTCTGGCAGCGGCCACCGACAAAACGGGTGTCTTCACCTCGGACGAGATCGCTTATATCAACGCGTTTCTTGGAATAAATACCACGACCAACGGTGATGTGACCTATTCAGTCGTCGACTATTCTGCTTTCTCCTATGACCGCGAGGACACGTTTGGCGACAGAACCGTTGTTGTTCTGCTGGAGCAGACAGATGGAAGCTTCGTTCCGACCGAAATCAATGTGTATGAGACCATCTTTGGTTCCGTACCGGCAAGCGACGCGGGTAGCCTTGATGCCTTTACTCTTGCCGCAGACGACTCGCGCACTGTTTTGAATTTTGTACACGAGTATGAGGTACCGGTGCTCGACGCATCGCAATGATCGATCAGACATGAGCCGGAAGCAGGCTCCCGGCTCATGTACGCAAAGGAGGACCATCATGAAAAATCCAATTGAACGTCGCGTTCTCTTGCTGAGCGCATTTTGCACTTTGACACTTGGCCTTGTGATCCCGGATTTCGCAGATGCCCAATCGCGGGGTTCAGGACGCGGCGGCGGCCAAGGCGGAAGCCGTGGCGGCGGGTCGGCTGGCGATGATCACGGTGGCGGTGACGACCACGCAAGCGGTGACGATCACAGCGGTGGTGATGATCACGAAGGCGGTAGCGATCATGCTAGTGGCGATGATCACGACGATGGATCAGGTCACACAGGTGGCGGCAAAGGCCCAAAATACCGCGGCGGGCGTGAAAGCGCGCATTCAGGCGGACGCCGCGGCCATTCTCTAGAAGACCGGGTGCTCAAGATGCCATTGCCGGATCAGTCTCTTTAGAAAATGATACCAAAGCCGTCTCGCAACTTTTCCACGGGATTGCGGACACGCCTGCACCGGTGCCAAGATGACAGTCGCGCTCCTCGACCGTCTCACGCATCACTGCGAGAACGTCGAAACCGGGACTGAAAACTGGCGTTCCAAAAGCCGCACCTGATCCTTGTTGTTAACCACGCTGGCACGTCGCCGCTGCGTTAGATGGAGACGACGCAGCACTGTGCCAACTTAGCAAAAAACAGGGCCAATTTTTCTGGCCTATAAAGGGTCAACATCTGTTGCCGACTGACATTTCCACAGCCCCTGTCCGCATGATTTGAATTCAGCCATAGCAATTCTTGAGATTGCAGCGAAAGTCCGGTTCGACTGGCCACGCCGCAAGATCGCCGAGGGTGGTTCAAGGTCCGCAAAGGGCCGTCCGCGTCGGTTCCTGACAGCGTCGATTTCAGTTTCCTGCCGCAGTGCGGAAGGCAGCTGTGAGCCCAGACCAAACATCCATCGATGCTCCAGCGGGACAAAAAATTGCACATTTGACACCACGTATTTGCGGCCTGCATGCTCCAAGTTAAATACTAGCGCTGAAAAGCCCAAGGAGGCCCCCATGCTTAAAACCTCAAACCGAAGTGAAGCCGATAACGTCCTTAGCGGATTAACGCTTGGGTTCTCTGCGGACCCATTCATGCGTTGGCTGTATCCTAGACCTTGCGATTTTCTAAAGCACTTCCCACGAGTAATGGACTTCTTTGGCGGGCGTGCATTTGAACAAGGTAGCGCCTTTCGAAACGACGATTTCACAGCTGGTGCTCTTTGGCTTCCGCCTGGCATCCACCCTGACGAAGAACAGCTTGTCGCCTATTTCGAAAAGACGGTTGCACCAGAAAATCATGATGCCTTGTTCGAAACGTTCGGGCAGATGGACAAATATCATCCCGATGAGGATTGCTGGCATTTAGCTTTTATCGCGGTCGACCCATTTCGCCAAGGAAGAAGGTTGGGTTCCGCGTTGCTTGAAGCAAGCCTCAAACGTTGCGACGAAGATGGAAGACCAGCCTATCTGGAGTCGACAAACCCCGCAAACTTGCCACTGTATAAACGCTATGGCTTCGAAGAGATGGGCCTAATCAAAGCCGACCAAGCGCCCCCCCTGTTTCCAATGTTTCGAGCCGCACAATAGTAATTGATCAAACGGCGGTTTTGTCCGCTGACCGACGATCAAGCCAAACAAATGCTGCACGATGCACGAATGTCAGCAATGACAGGCTGCACCGCAGCATCTTGAAGTAGTCGTGAAAGGCCGGTTTGGGCCGGAAGCGTCGATGCCTAGTCAGCTTGTTGCATGACCGCTCAGAGCCCGAAGCCGTCAAAGTGCGCTCTACAATTAATTCCCTTTGCCAATCGTTGACCCATGTTAATCTGGGGAGGCGCTAAAGCATTTGGGGATTGGTTATGAGCAGCGGTTTCTACAATGCTGAGATGGCGGCAAAACAGGAACAGATGGCAAAAACCAAGGACATGGTTCGGCAGCGCGATGAGATCATACGCTCGTTGTCGCCTGTCCCCGGTGAGACAATTTTGGAGCTTGGTTCCGGGAATGGCATTCTGGTACGAGAGTTGATTGAAGCCGTTGGCCCCGAAGGCCGGGTTGTTGGTCTAGACGCGTCCGAAGCGATCCTAGAGATGGCGCGGCATATCTGTCCGAAGGGGGAATTTTTCCACGGTGACGCGCAGAGCCTGCCATTCGAAGACGAAACATTCGACGCTGTCGTTGCGGCGCAGGTGTTCTGTTTTCTCGATAATCTCGACCGGGCCATCGCCGAAACCTACCGCGTTCTCAAACCGGGTGGGCGTCTACTTGTGCTTGATACAGATTGGGACAGCCTGATCTGGAAAAGCGACAACCCGGATCTGATGGCGCGCGTCATGAAGGTTTATCAGGCGGTCTATTCGGACGCCCATCTGCCACGATCCCTGCCGTCGATGCTAGCGCAGGCTGGGTTTTCCAAGATAGAAGTGGAGAGCTTTGTCGTTCTGAACACCGGTTTTGGCGAAGACACCTACGCCCGGCAATCTGCCGAGTTCGCGACATCCATAATGGAAAGTTCAGTCGAGTTCACACCCGAGGAACAAAACGCGTGGCTGAATGGCCAGAAGGAACTGGCGAGAACGGGTGCGTTCTTTTTCTCGCTCAACCGCTATCTGATTTCCGCGCAAAAGTGATTTTCAGTAATGACAGCTTCGTCTCGCTTAGCAGCCTTCCACGCACAACCTTGCGATCCGTTCCGGCAATACTTGAGGCATCAGAACTTGATCTGTAGCCCAATCAGTACGATGCAGGCTGTGATGAGGACTTCATAAAACAGAATCTGCCGCCTTGACGTGCGCCCAGAAAAATCACTTTCGGAAAGCGGAGCCGACGGATGACTTGTCGCTGACGTTTGAAACTGTGTTGTCGTCAATGATTGCTCGTACTTCACTGGTAACTCCAATTAAACACCCTCAGCGCATTGCGGATAAGAAATAGGGCCGTGCTAGTTTCCCGGCACGGCCCACACTCGTTAAAATGTCTACGCATCATTTCATCGCGGGGATGAGACGAAAGTAACGCGGGCCAGAAATTGACCGAAGATGTTGGCCTGAGCCGCTCATCTGATATCGATGAATATGCCCAGCAGGTGCCCTCGTTCCAATTGGTTGAATTTAAAAAACTTTGCTTTGACGATTAACCGATGTCGGGTGATTGGTTTACCCTCTTAACGGGAAACAGTTCGGCAACCATGGTCCTGTTGTTCGTGCTACATCGACAATGAAAGCGTCTGAACAAAGATACACATATCGGCCATATTTTCATCGCAGGAAAGCCAATATTCGTCACGCCCCCGGCGGGGCATTGGTCGGGAATTTTCTGGTCCCATACAAGCCAGAAGCGAAACTTTTTACTATTTTCGAGGCAAATGCCGTCCCGGCTTTCCCGCCTGACAATCAACAGGACCTGGCAAAATTCGCTGGTTTGGGGAGCTAGCAAGCGTGGCGGATGGCGGCTTTGAGCCGATTGTTCTCCAATTCCGCAAGATGATTTGAGCATTTTTTGTTCCTGCCGGTTCCAGTGTTCTCTTCGCAGTAGGTGTTCCACCTCTGCATGATGGCGCAAGAAAGCGTTGATGGATCA
>NZ_JBHGAR020000042.1:0-10000 GCF_042611115.2 Sulfitobacter sediminivivens | reverse complement strand
ACCTCTGATTTTATTCTTACGTCTCGTTGCTGTCTGTCTGCGTTTCCGCTTCCGTCTGGCCCGTCTGGCGTCCCTTTAGAGCGTCTCTGCTCGTCCGGTAAGGGGGGTTCTAGAGTTAGTGGCTCAGACCCGCAACCCCTTTTTTCGCTAAATATGCATTTTTTGTGACGAAACCGTTTTCCTCCATAAAAACAGTGGTTTGCTTGCGAGTTATTTCGCTCGCAGGTCGGTTTGAGCAGCTTTATTGCTCTTACCATGGGTCATCTCCGAGCACCTGATTGCTACATATAGCGGTATTCACACGCTGACCCCCAAGACTCATCAAGACTCACTCCGTTTATACAATCAATTTTGGCATGATTTGCCCGATTCACTCGCGATCTGGCGCTGAATCACAGTGAATCGATTTTGATTCTGCCCAATTGGGCACCGGATTCGCCTGATGAGTGATCAGATTTGGCAGTGGCCTGATGCGTAACAACCGATTCACAAGGCACACGGTCCTTATTGCGGCCTTCACTGGCGCTTTTGCTCTGATCGCCTTGCGATCTGCGGCCGCCATCGGTGAATCGCAGACCGCAATGGCCCATCAGGGCCAACAGCTAAAATGATTCCTAGTACTGCTGCGAAAACCCGGCTTTGGCGCGCTGATATTGATCTGCCTCAGTGTTAAGGTCTGCAGCTCGCAGCGATCTCCGGGACATATTGTATCGGAGATCGTGCTTAGGCTTGCTGCGGCTTGCAGCGCTTTGGCAATCGCAAAGCCAGCAGTCCTAAAATGGCGGCCATATAAAGAAGTGGCTCAAGCTGAATGCCCTTTACCAACCATATATAATGAACGCCGCCCAGGATAACGGCCAGATAGGCCAGCTTGTGCAGGCTGCGCCACTTAGGCCCCAGTTTGCGGACGGACCAGTTGTTGGACGTCGCCGCCAAGGGGATCAGGCATAAAAATCCCGCCATCCCGACAGTAACATAAGGTCGCTTTAGAATGTCATCCCAGATCCGGTCAAGCGCCTGAACATCCAATACTGCCCAAACCAGAAAATGCGCCAACACAAAAAAGAAGGTCATCAAACCAATGGCGCGGCGAAACTTGATCAGATTAACACCAAGGTAACGGCGCAGCGGTGTGATGGCCAAACTCAGGATCAGCAGTTTCAGCGCAAGATCACCGTATTCATGTTCAAGCGCCTTTATCGGCTCGCGGCCCAGCCCACCCGTCAGACCGAGGTAAAAGAGATATGGAAGCGGCAGCGCCAACAACAAGTACACAAGCCACGTAGGCACTTTGCGCACAGCCGTGTTTATGCGATCGGCAAAACTCACGCGCAGCATTTATCCCCGTCCTGAATCGGCGGACAGGCAACTGTGCCATAAGAGCAAAACACACAACAATCACCCGCCAACGGTTTCAGCATCTCACCGCAGCCTTTGCATTCATAAAACCATTGGCAGGCATCGGTCGGCATCTGCTCGGTTTCGGCATGGTCACAGATCGGGCAGGTCAGTGTTGAAGTCAGTTCAGCCATGCCCGCGTATCCCTCTGAAAACCGCAATGACAAGAATGACGAGAAAGATGATCAGTGCTGGCAACAAGACAATATCAAGGTACCCCACTACGGACGACAAACCGATCGCTGCGAAAAGAACCACCAGCACCGGTGTGAAACAACACATTGCCATGACAATTGAGCCTATCAACCCGGTGCATAACAGGGATCCATTTGTCATTAGAAGTTCGCCTTGAGGTCCATACCTTCATAAAGGCCCGCTACTTCTGCTTCATACCCATTGAACATCAGCGTCGGCACGCGCTTCGAAAAAAGACCGCCCCCGACGAGCCGTTCGCTGGCCTGAGACCAACGTGGGTGACTGACCTCTGGGTTCACATTACTATAGAACCCATATTCACGCGCGTTCGCTTTGTTCCAGCTTGTCGGCGGCTCTTTGTCCGTCAGCGTGATCCTGACAATCGACTTGATTGACTTGAACCCATATTTCCAAGGCACCACCAAACGCAGCGGCGCACCATTCTGATTTGGAATGTCCTTGCCGTAAATGCCGGTCGCCATGATCGTCAACGGATGCATCGCCTCATCAAGGCGCAGGCCTTCGACGTAGGGCCAGTCCAGCACCGGATACCGAACGCCCGGCATTTCATCGGGCCGCAGTGCGGTTTCGAACGCCACATATTTCGCGCCCGACTGAATACCGGCCATATTCAGCAGATCGGCCAGTTCAAAACCATTCCACGGGATCACCATCGACCATGCCTCGACACAGCGGAAACGGTAAATCCGCTCCTCGATGGTCATCGCTTTCATGATGTCCTCAAACGCATAGGCCCCCGGTTTGTCGACAAGACCGTCAATCTCAACTGTCCAGGGAGCTGTCACAAGTGATCCGGCATTGGCGGCGGGATCTGTCTTTCCTGTGCCAAATTCATAGTAGTTGTTGTACTGCGTGATGTCTTCATAGGCATTCGGCTCAAGAGCCTCCTGCGCCTGTATCGATCCACCAATGCTGGCCAACCCCGCTGCGGCAACACCACCCGCCATCAGCTGACGGCGATTGAGAAAAGCCTGCTCTGGCGTAACGTCACTGTCTTTTAACGTGTTGATCCAACGATTGGCCATGGGACGCTCCTTATTGTACTATTCGTAAGTAGTGTCGCTGCTCTGCTCCACCAAACCATTTCGGCGTACATTTCAGGCAGCACACTCAATTGTTAGAATAGCGACATCATTAGGGAAATCATCATGAACCGCCTCATTTATGCTGCTGCACTTGCCTTCGCCCTGCCTGCATTCGCGGACGATCTGATCACCTACTCCACAGACCAAAGTTTTGATGATGTTGTATTTGGCGTTGAAAACGCCATCATCGACCAAGGACTGATCGCTGAGAACGTCAGCCATGTCGGTGAGATGCTGGAACGCACGCGAGATGATGTCGGATCAGATGTTGTCCTGTTTCAGGCGGCCGAGGTCTTCAGCTTTTGCTCAGCTGCAGTGTCGCGCAAAGTGATGGAAGATGACGTGTTGAACATCCGGTTCTGTCCCTACAACATCTTCGTGATGCAACTCCCGGACAGCGATATGGTCACCATCGGATATCGCAGCTTTCCTGACGGTGCGATGCAAGATGTGCAGGCCTTGCTGGACACCATAGCCAGATCTGCGATCGGACAAGAATAGGCACCGGATCAACCTGCTTCGATAACTTATTTGTGAGTGGAAATTAGAATTGTGCGCGGCTTAGTGCGCTGTTCGTTTTCGTCAAACGGCATCGGCAAATAACCCCGGTGAACCGAACCGGTTTGATTGGCGTATCTCTTTCAATGCTAACGCAAGCATTGTTTATCAAACTCTGAGGAGAAGAATATGCTACGTTCAACAACACTCGCAGTCACCGTTGCCACACTGATGGGAACAACCGCTTTGGCTGATGGCCACGCCAAAGACATCGTAGATACTGCCAGCGCGGCAGGTTCGTTCACAACCCTGCTCGCCGCCGCTGACGCCGCTGGTCTGGTCGACACACTCAAGAGCGAAGGTCCATTTACCGTGTTCGCCCCAACGGACGAAGCTTTCGCGGCACTTCCCGAAGGCACCGTCGAAACGCTGCTGCTGCCTGAGAACAAAGACCAGCTGGCCGCCATCCTGACCTATCACGTGATCGCTGGGAAAGTCTTGTCCACGGACCTCGTCGACGACACCGAAGCGATGACCGTACAAGGCACTACCGTCATGATCGATCTGGACAATGGCGTCATGGTTGACGGCGCGACAGTGACCACTGCCGATATCGAAGCCACAAACGGCGTGATCCATGTGATCGACAAGGTGATTTTGCCCGAATAAGGCACATACCGCGACGCGGTTTCTTACCCGACCGCAAAAGGCCCGCCAGAATTTCTGGCGGGCCTCTTTTTCCTGTGCATATATATAGTGCCGATCAATGCACCGTTGCATCATCCGGTTTGGGTTTGCTACTGGCGGCAATCCGATCGCCAATGACCAAACCATCGGCACCCGCAGACACTTTGATTGTATCACCATCGTGGATGTCACCGGCCAACAGCATTTCTGCCAAGGGGTTTTGCAACGTACGCTGAATCACACGCTTCAACGGACGCGCACCAAATACCGGGTCATACCCTTCATCTGCCAGCCAGTCCCGCGCACCTTCATCAAGTTCAAGCACGATCTTGCGGCCGGCCAGACGCTTGAGCAAAAGCGCAAGCTGGATATCAACGATCCCTGCCATGTCGCTGCGTTTCAGCCTGTCAAAAATGATCGTCTCGTCCAGACGGTTCAGGAACTCAGGCCGGAAATGCGCCCGGACCGCGTCCATGACATCCCGTCTTGCCTGCGCCATATCCCCACCATCAGGCAGTTGGCTCAACGCCTGCGCGCCAAGGTTCGAGGTCAGGATGATCAGCGTCTGCTTGAAATCAACGGTGCGGCCATGACCATCAGTCAGCACACCGTCGTCAAGAACCTGCAACAGCACGTTGAACACATCCGGATGCGCCTTTTCGACCTCATCAAACAGCACCACCTGATAGGGTCTGCGCCGTACCGCTTCGGTTAACACTCCGCCTTCGTCATAGCCAACATAGCCCGGAGGCGCACCAATGAGCCGCGCAACGCTGTGTTTCTCCATAAACTCAGACATATCAATCCGCACCATGGCGTTGTCGTCGTCAAACAGGAACTCTGCCACAGCTTTGGTCAGTTCGGTCTTGCCAACGCCGGTTGGCCCAAGGAACAGGAACGATCCCAGGGGGCGGTTTTCATCGTTCAAACCCGCCCGCGCACGACGCACCGCATCCGCAACAGCCTTCACCGCTGAATTCTGACCGATTACCCGGCCATGCAGTTGCTCTTCCATGCGCAAAAGCTTGTCTCGCTCACCTTCAAGCATTTTGCCGGCAGGAATGCCTGTCCACCGCTCCACGACGCTGGCGATCTGGTCCGGACGCACCGCTTCTTCGACCATCACGCCTTCTTCACGCGATTCAGCGGCTTCCAAATCACGCTCAAGTTGAGGGATCACGCCATAAGACAGCTCACCCGCCTTCGCGAGATTGCCCTCCCGCTTGGCGATGTCCAACTCAGCGCGCGCGTGGTCCAGTTTTTCCTTGATGTCGCGTGCACCGGCCAGCTTGTCCCGCTCGGCCTGCCACTGTGCGGTCATCTCTGCACTGCGTTCCTGCAATCCACTCAGATCCTTTTGCAAGGTTTCAAGCCGGTCCTTGGACGCCACATCATCTTCTGCTTTCAGCGCCTGTTCTTCGATCAGCAACTGCAGGATCTGACGGTCCAGCGCATCCAGCTCTTCTGGCTTGCTATCGACTTCCATACGCAAGCGGCTCGCCGCCTCGTCCATTAAGTCAATGGCTTTGTCGGGCAAAAACCGATCCGTGATATAGCGATGGCTCAGGGTTGCTGCCGCGACCAACGCGCTGTCACTGATCCGCACACCATGATGCAGCTCATATTTTTCCTTGATGCCGCGCAGGATTGATACGGTGTCTTCGACTGTTGGCTCCAACACCATCACTGGCTGGAAACGCCGTGCCAAAGCTGCGTCTTTCTCAACATACTTGCGGTATTCATCCAAAGTTGTGGCACCCACACAATGCAATTCACCGCGCGCCAATGCTGGTTTCAGCAAGTTCGAGGCATCCATCGCCCCTTCGCTGGCCCCTGCTCCGACAAGCGTGTGCATTTCATCAATGAACAGGATCACCTCGCCTGCGGCCTCTGTGACCTCGGTCAAGACGGCCTTGAGTCGTTCTTCAAACTCACCACGGTATTTCGCACCGGCGATCAGTGCACCCATATCCAGCGCCAACAAACGTTTGTTGCGCAAGGATTCCGGCACATCACCATCGACAATCCGCAATGCCAGCCCTTCGGCAATTGCGGTTTTACCCACGCCCGGTTCACCAATCAAAACAGGGTTGTTTTTGGTTCGGCGGCTCAGCACCTGCATGGCGCGACGAATTTCCTCATCCCGCCCGATGATAGGGTCAATTTTCCCTTCCCGCGCCCGTTCAGTCAGATCAAGGCTGTATTTCTTCAGCGCCTCATACCCTTCCTCGGCTGTCGCAGTGTCCGCTGTGCGTCCCTTTCGGACATCGTTGATCGCAGTGTTCAGCGCCTGAGCCGTCACATTACCTGCTTCCAACGCGGTTTTGGCACCGGATTTCACCATGCAAAGCGCCATCAGAATACGCTCCGCAGGGACAAAACTGTCGCCAGCTTTCTTGGCCAATGCCTCGGCCTCGGCAAGCACTTTAGCGGTCGTCCCATCCAGATAGACTTGCGCCGCATCGCCGGTAACCTTGGGTATTTTACCCATCGCCAGCGACAGTGCTTCCATCACGCGACCAGGGTTACCGCCGGCCGCAGTGATCAGATTGCTGGCCAATCCCTGTTCGTCATCCAAGACTGCTTTGAGGATGTGTTCCGGGGCCAACCGCTGATGATTTTCCCGAGTGGCAATCGTCTGCGCCGCTTGAACAAAGCCGCGCGATCTTTCCGTGAACTTGCTCAGGTCCATGGGTCTCTCCTTTTTTAAAAGCGCCGCGTCAAGATGCGCCCGCTCGGCGGCACACATCAATTTCGGCCTTAGGTTCGATTTGGGTATTGATCACCTCGTTTCAAGAGGTTGTGAACGCAACATGCGCTGCATTCTTTGCGTCTGACAGCCCGTGCGTTTTGGAAAACGCGGATTGTCAAAAAGGCCCTTGCGCATAGATATTCCCCCAATCATTCGATTAGTCTAACCCAATAAAATCCTGATTTTTTTGATCAATATCAAGTTATCCACAATGTTTCGGCATCAATGGAACTTTTTTGCACCAATGCAGGTTAACAATTCAGACAAAGGGAAAAACCAAATCCCTAACGGAGCAGATCAACTGCTCGACCAAAGAAACGATATATGAGGTACTCACGATGCAGACCCGACCAATTCAGTTGACAGACGTCGTTTACAATGCCGCCAATCAAAGCTTTGAAGCACTGGTAACGGTGCATGATGGTGAATGTTCCCGAAAGTATGCCTGCGCAATCAATGCGCCTATCTCGACCAGCTTTCAGGACGCTGCGGATGGATTGACCAGACAAGCTCTGCGCCGCCATAAATCAAAAGTCGGCGTTTATTCCGAGGTCAGATTCCCAGCTCCAGCGCAACGCGCGGGTCGGCGCAATTTTGATCCGATACGCTGGTTGGAACATCTGGCAGACCTGTCAGGCCGTCGTGCCGCATAAAGATATTGCCCGACCCCAATTCACCTGCGTTTGCCTGCCCAAGCGTCTCTGACACTGACCCGGATCTAGCCCAAGGCGCGATCCGGGTTTTTCTATGATGGACTTGGCTGTCGCCTCGGCGTACTGCAGGATCGTTTGAATTTTTCAATGCAGGAGCCTGCCCAAATGCCCGATGACCGCCTGATTGTCGCCCTTGACGTTCCCCATGCTGTTGCGGGGCTCGAACTTGCCACGAAACTTGGCGATAGTGTCAGTTTCTACAAGATCGGCATGGGGATGCTGACGGGCGGCGGACTGGCCCTCGCCAATGAGCTAAAGCAAGAGCATGGCAAACGCATATTTCTGGATATGAAGCTGTTTGACATCGGTGCCACGGTAGAAGCTGCCGTGCGCGGCTTGGCCCAGTTTGATCTGGATTTCCTGACCGTTCATGGCGATCCGCATGTGGTGAATGCTGCCAAACAGGGCGCTGCCGGATCAGATCTAAAAATCCTTGCCGTGACAATCCTGACATCGCTCGACCGCGCGGATCTGGACGCCGCATTAATCCAACCGGGAGACCTGGCAGAACTGGTTCTGACCCGCGCAGGCCGGGCCTTTGATGCGGGCGCAGATGGCGTCATTGCCTCCCCGCAAGAGGCCGCTGCCATTCGCGCCTTGCCACAGGCGGCGGGTAAGTTGATCGTGACCCCCGGCGTGCGCCCGGCAGGAGCAGAACTAGGGGATCAAAAACGTGTGGCGACACCAGCCCAGGCGATTGCCAGTGGCGCAGATCATGTGGTTGTCGGCCGCCCGGTTTGGCAAACTGAAGATCCATTGTCGGCCGCTCAGGCCATTGTTGCTGAAATTCTGTCACCGCAGGCGCAAAGCCCAAACCGCTGACATATTTTAGATTCGATCCGGCGGCTTAACGCCCTCTGCGGCCCGTTCTGTCATACAGCAGCGCGGCTCAATCCGACCAATTCAACCTAAGACTGTAACAAATACACCACAAACGCTGGTTCGACAGCAGGTCCAGGGATTCCTGACTATGTCATAGGACGTCCCCGTGCTAGCTTGACCCTAGGTGATACTCCCCGACGAACTGGTTCTTCCTGATGTTCGTCACCTCCCCCCGCTTAATGCAGCGGGGGGCTTTCTGCATCAGGGCGGATCGCAGGCTTCACCTTCCAGATATCCCCGCAACCGATTCTGAAACGCTGGGATGGCTTTGGGATGTGCCAGAAAATCTGTGATGCTCATCAGTGACCAGCGTTGACCTTCATCCCCAAAAACCACATCCGCCGCCGTCGCCGGTGGCAACTTGGCGACAAAGAACCATTTAAGACAGCCGTCTTCGTGGAACGCCTTGCGCCAGATGACAGATGTATCTGAGACGCGCAGGCCCAATTCTTCGTGGCACTCACGCAGCGCGCATTCCAATGGCCCCTCGTCCCCTTCGCGACCGCCGCCGGGCAAATCCCAGTACCCCCCATATGGCAGACCCGGTGTTTCATCGCGCAAAATTGCCAGAAGGTCATCGTCCAGAAGCAAGGCCAGTTTGGCTCCGTCAAAGGGGGTGGGTTCTGCCATGTTCAATCTCCTCTCGATTGATTAAACTAATCACAGGTTCATGACGAATTGGTATCCATAATGGCCGCCCTCTGCCGCGATTGCCTTGCCGAAGTTTCTGCTGTGCGCCGGTGCCCTGTCTGCACAAGCCCCCGGATCCTGTCCCATCCCGAGCTTTTTGATCTTTCCATAGCCCATATGGATTGCGATGCCTTTTACGCATCTGTCGAAAAACGCGACGATCCCGCCCTGAATGGCAAGCCGGTGATCATTGGCGGCGGACGGCGTGGTGTCGTGTCGACCGCCTGTTATGTGGCGCGGATCCGCGGGGTCCGGTCTGCGATGCCGATGTTTCAGGCGCTTAAACTTTGTCCGGATGCCGTGATCATCAAACCCCGTATGCATGCCTATGTCGAAGCATCCCGTGCCATCCGTGCGATGATGGAAGAACTGACCCCCGCCATCGAACCGCTGTCCTTGGACGAGGCGTTTTTGGATATGAGCGGTACTGCGCGCCTGCATGGTGCGCCGCCCGCCGTGATGCTGGCCGGTCTCGTGCGCCGCATGAAGGATGAGCTTGGGCTGACCGGGTCGATCGGATTGAGCCACAACAAATTTTTGGCCAAGGTCGCTTCAGATTTGGACAAACCACATGGGTTTTCGGTCATCGGTGCCGCTGAAACAGCGGATTTTCTGCGGGAAAAACCCGTTCGGATGATCTGGGGCGTCGGTGCCGCGACACAGACATCTCTCGACAAGGCGGGCATTCGCACCTTCTCCGACCTGCTACGCTGGGAAAAGATCGACCTGGTCGCGCGGTTTGGCGGCATGGGGGATCGGCTCTGGCATCTGGCACGGGGGCAAGACCGGCGCAGGGTGTCGTCACATGAGCCAGTGAAGTCGATTAGCAAAGAGACCACGTTCAACGACGACACCTCTGATCGAGATATTCTGGATGGCCACATATGGCGGCTGTCCGAACAAGTAGCCGACCGCGCCAAAGCTAAGGCATTGGCCGGCCGCGTCGTTACCCTCAAACTCAAACGGTCTGATTTCACCCAATTGACACGCCGCGTGTCCCTGCACGACCCGACGCAGCTGGCAGACCGCATTTACAGAACCGCGCGCGCCTTGTTTGATCAGTTGGATGATCCGGGCCC
>NZ_JBHGAR020000041.1:0-13646 GCF_042611115.2 Sulfitobacter sediminivivens | reverse complement strand
GGACGGATTGGGTGAGGCGGAATATGTGGGTCTGCGCAACTATGAGGACCTGTATTACGAATTTCAGGACCGGGATGCGTTCTACACCTCGCTGAAGAACAACCTGATCTGGCTGGTGCTGTATCTGCTGGCGATCCCTGCGGGGCTGTTTATCGCGCTGTTTTTGAACCAGACGGTGATGGGCATCCGCCTTTATAAATCATTGTTCTTCTTTCCATTCGTGATCTCTCAGGTTGTCGTGGGCCTTGTCTTTACGTGGTTCTATGATCCGGCATTCGGTATCCTGAATGTGGTCCTTGGATGGGTGGGCATGGGACCGATCAATGTGTTGGGCAATGAATACACCGTGACCTACGGAATTATCCTTGCCGGTCTGTGGCCGCAAACGGCCTATTGCATGATCCTGTACCTGACCGGCCTCAACGCCGTGAACCCCGAGCAGATCGAGGCCGGGCGTCTGGACGGGGCCAAGGGGCTGCGCATGCTCTGGCATGTCGTGCTGCCGCAGCTTCGACCGGCAACTTTCATCGCCTTTGTTGTAACAATCATTGGCGCGCTGCGGTCCTTCGATCTGATCTCGATCATGACCGGTGGTGGACCTTTCGGGTCAAGCCGCGTGCTGGCGTATTATATGTTTGAGGTCGCCCTGTCTGAATATGGGTTCCGCATGGGATATGGTGCCGCCATCGCGGTGGTCCTCTTTGCCATCATGATGGTCTTTATCGCCTATTTCCTATGGTCGATGTACCGCGAGGAGAAACGCTGATGTTCCCGACACCGCTGGAAAAACGCGCCCCCGCCGCCAAGACGACCTATCAGCTTATCCTGCCACTGGCCCTGATCGCGTGGCTGTTGCCGTTGCTGGCTGTCGCTGTGTTCTCTGTCAAACCGGGGGCGGATTTCACCAATGCGAATTATTGGGGTCTGCCATCGTCGTTCGATTTCTTTGAGAACTACGGTCAGGTGTTTTTCAACTCCGACATGCCGCGATATTTGCTGAACTCGGTATTCATCACGGTGCCGACGGTGATCGGTGCGGTGACCTTGTCCGCGATGGCCGGGTTTGCCTTGGGCATTTATCGGTTCAAGGCAAACATCTGGATTTTCTTCATGTTTGTTGCGGGCAACTTCGTGCCTTTTCAAATTCTGATGGTTCCGGTGCGTGACCTGACGCTGGATCTGGGGCTATACAATACCAAGACCGGGCTGGTGCTGTTTCACATCGCCTTTCAGACCGGGTTTTGCACGCTCTTCATGCGCAACTTTATCCGCGCCCTGCCCTTTGAATTGATTGAGGCGGCGCGTGTCGAAGGCATCTCGGAGATCAAGATTTTCTGGTATGTTGTCCTGCCCCTGATGAAGCCCGCGCTCGCGGCTCTTTCGGTGCTGATCTTTACCTTCATATGGAACGACTATTTCTGGGCCGTGGTGCTGACCCAAGGGCCTGAAAGCCAACCCGTGACCGCAGGCATCACCGCGTTTAATTCGCAATTTCGCGCGATGTATCACCTGATGAGCGCAGGCAGCATTGTTGCCGCCCTGCCCCCGGTCGCGATGTTTTTCCTGATGCAGAAACACTTTATCGCCGGTCTGACGTTGGGCGCGGTGAAATAACCCTCAACCTGAGTTTGCGAAATGACCAAGATTACGATGATCGGGGCGGGTTCAACCGTCTTTATGAAAAACCTGATTGGGGACGCGCTGTCCAAGGCGTCCCTCAGTGCAGCACATATAGCGCTGATGGACATTGATCCAAACCGGCTGGCGCAATCCGAACTGGTGGCGAAAAAGTTGGTCTTGTCGGTGGGGGCCGCGGCAACGATCAGCACCCACACCAATCAACGCGAGGCGCTGGAGGGCGCGGATTTTGTCATCGTCGCGTTTCAGATCGGTGGCTTCGATCCGTCAACCAAAATCGATTTTGACATTCCTAACTCATATGGGCTGCGCCAGACCATTGCCGACACACTGGGCATTGGCGGTATTATGCGGGGTCTGCGCACCGTGCCCCATCTGTGGATGATTGCCGAGGATATGGCACAGGTCTGTCCCGGCGCAACCATGCTGCAATACGTCAACCCGATGGCGATCAACACCTGGGCGCTGAGCGCACGCTATCCGGCACTGAAACAGGTGGGGCTGTGCCATTCGGTGCAGAACACGGTTGAGGAGTTGGCCCTTGATCTGGGCCTTGACGAAAAAACGCTGCGCTACCGGGTGGGCGGGATCAATCACATGGCGTTCTTGCTTGAGTTCACGGATGCGGACGGCAAGGACCTCTATCCCGCAATGCGGGCTGGCTATAATGCTGGAAAAATCCCGCTTGAATCGCGCTGGAATGCGCGCTGTCCGAACCTTGTGCGCTACGAGACCTTCATGCACCTTGGCTATTTTGCCACGGAATCCTCCGAACATTTTGCCGAATATGTGCCGTGGTTCATCAAATCCCACCGTCCTGACCTGATTGAAAAATTCCGCATCCCACTCGACGAATATCCCGCCCGCTGTGTCGAACAGTTGGCAACATGGGAGGACCAGTATGCAGAGCTGCAAAATGCCCCGGCCATCGCCCATGAGGTGTCCAACGAATATGCGGCCACGATCATGGACAGCATCGTCACCGGCACGCCTTCCGTGATCTATGGCAATATCGCCAACACCGGTTTGATCCCGCAACTGCCGCAGGGGGCCGCCGTTGAGGTGCCCTGTCTGGTGGATGGCCATGGCATTCAGCCGACTGTCGTTGATGATATCCCCAAGCATCTTCTGGCGTTGATGCGCACAAACGTGAATGTGCAGGAATTGACGGTCGAGGCGCTGCTGACTGAAGACATCGCACCACTTTATCACGCCGCCTATATGGATCCACATACCGCTGCAGAGCTTGATCTGAGACAAATCAGATCACTGTTGGATGATTTATTGATTGCGCATGGGGACTGGATCCCCGAATGGGCACGTAAAAGACATGCGGCGTAACCGAAGCGCATCGGCGCAAGTTAAACAGATTTTCGTTTCAATAAGGGAAAAGACATGACCCAGATCGCCACGTTTCACGACCTGCAAGGCAAATCGGTTTATATCACCGGCGGTGGATCTGGCATTGGCGGGTCATTGACGGATGGGTTTCTGTCTCAAGGGGCGAATGTGGCATTTATCGGCCGCTCCGATGCCAGCGCCTTTGTGGCGGATATGCAGGAAAAACACGGTCGCGCGCCGCTGTTTTTGCAAGGCGATGTAACGGATACCGACCGTCTGCAGGCCACCATCAAAGAGGCCGCAGATACATTTGGCCCGGTCGAAGTGCTGGTCAGCAATGCCGCCAACGATCAGCGCCACACGATGGCCGAGCTGACGCCTGAACGCTGGGATGCGCTTTTGGCGATCAATCTCAAGGCGTATTTCTTTGCCGCACAGGCGGTCGCACCGGGGATGCAGGCGAAGGGTGCCGGGTCCATCATCAACTTTAGTTCGATAAGCTATATGATGGGCAATGCAGGCTATCTTGTGTATACAACGGCCAATGGTGGCATTACGGCATTGAGCCGTAGCTTGGCGCGTGAACTGGGGCCGGACGGCGTGCGGGTGAATGCGCTGGCACCGGGGTGGGTTCTGACCGAAAAGCAACTTGAAAAATGGGCCACGCCAAAGGATCTTGCCGCACATCTGGACCGGCAGTGCCTCAAAACCCATCTGGCCCCGCGCGATATCGTCGATGCGGTGCTTTTTCTGGCTTCCGACGCCAGCCGGATGATGACCGGGCAATGTATGGTCGTCGATGGCGGCACGGTAACGACGGGATAATTTGATGAGTACAGGTGCCACAGAATGGATTGCGGTGGACTGGGGCACCAGCAATCTGCGCGTCTGGGCGATGCAGGGGGATGTTGTTTTGGCCCGCACAGGGTCAGATGCCGGCATGGGCGGGCTGACGCGAGACGGTTTCGGCCCGGCATTGGCCGCACTTACTGACGATTGGGACCTGCCGTCAAATGTGCCTGTCGTTGCCTGCGGCATGGTGGGGTCCCGGCAGGGATGGGTTGAAGCGCCCTATCGGTCTGTGCCCTGTACGCCGCTTGGCGATCGCATGATCAAGGTTCCGGGTGTCGCCAAGGACATCCGTATCATTCCGGGGCTCAAACAAGAAACACCTGCAGATGTGATGCGCGGCGAAGAGACACAGATCGCTGGATTTCTGGCGCTCAACCCCAATTGGGACGGTGTCATCTGCCTGCCCGGCACCCATGCCAAGTGGGTGCAGATCAGCGCCGGCGAAGTGGTCAGTTTTCAGACCTTCATGACCGGTGAACTCTTTGCGTTGATCTCGACCGGGTCGGTGCTGCGCCATTCGGTGAAATCGGATGGCTGGGATGCGGATGCGTTTGTCGAAGCTGTTTCGGACACCCTGTCGCGGCCCGAAAAACTCGCCGCGCGGCTTTTTTCCATTCGCGCAGAGGATTTGCTGAACGCGACCCCTGCGCCGGTGTCGCGTGCGCGGATGTCCGGGGCATTGATCGGTGCCGAGCTTGCCGCCGCACGCCCCTATTGGTTGGGCCAACAGGTCGCAATCATCGGGGCCGATGCAACAGCACGGCATTATGTCGAGGCATTGGCCGCGCAAGGGGTGCCCGCGACTTTGGCGGATGCGGAACGTATGACCCTAGCGGGCCTGACCGCCGCCTATAAAACATCAAAGGTGACCTCATGACCTTACCCCTGATTGCGATCTTGCGCGGGATCACCCCGACAGAGGCCCCTGCGGTCGCAGGTGCGTTGATCGGATGTGGCATCACCACGATCGAAGTCCCGCTCAATTCACCCGACCCCTATGACAGCATCGCCGTTGTGGCGCGCGAGCATGCGGATCACGCGGTGATTGGCGCGGGCACAGTCCTGACAGTTGAACAGGTAGATAAAGTTGCGGATGCAGGCGGCACATTGATTGTGTCGCCCAATTGCGACGTGGCGGTGATCGCGCGCAGCAAGGCGCGCGGTCTGCAAAGCTGGCCGGGGGTGTTTACCCCGACCGAGGCCTTTGCCGCCCTTGCCGCAGGGGCCGACGGCCTCAAACTTTTTCCCGGCAATATGGCGGGCACCGGCGGTCTTGCCGCCATGCGTGCGGTCCTGCCCAAGGGCACCTTGGTCTATGCCGTGGGCGGCGCAGGCGCGGACAGCTTTGGCGATTGGATTGCGGCGAGCGCAGATGGTTTCGGCATCGGTTCTGCGCTTTACAAACCGGGCTTGTCGGTGGCCGAGGTTGAGGAACGCGCCCGCGCGCTGGTGGACGCCTACAAGGCTGCGATCAGGTGAGCACGTTCGACGATCATACCTGTCTTCTGGGTGAAGGGCCCTTGTGGCACCCCACACGCAACACCCTGTTTTGGTTTGATATTGCGCGGAAAACTCTTTTCTCCCGAAAGGGTGCAACACGCAATGAATACCCGCTTGCTGCGCATTATTCGGCGGCGGGCTGGGTGGACGACGACACGCTTGTCATTGCCTCTGAAACAGCGCTTTGGCGGTTCGATATCGGCTCTGGCACCCGCACGCATCTGGTTGATCTTGAAGCGGACAACGCCGTCACCCGGTCCAACGACGGGCGCGCCGATCCCTGGGGTGGATTTTGGATTGGCACCATGGGCAAAACGGCAGAGCCAAAGGCCGGGGCGATCTATCGTTACTATCGCGGCACTCTGCGGCAGGTGGTGGGTGATATCACCATCAGCAATGCCATTTGTTTCGCGCCAGACCGCAGTCAGGCGTATTACACCGACACCACGACAAGGCAGATCATGCGCATCGCTCTGGATGCCAAAACCGGATGGCCTGACGGTGATGCGGAGGTTTTCAAAGACTTGGCCGCGGATGGCTTGAACCCGGACGGTGCGGTGACAGATGCGGCAGGTAACATCTGGGTGGCGCTGTGGGGGGCGGGTCAGGTTGCGTGTTTTGCACCCGATGGCAGAGCCTTGCGTCAGATCGAAGTCCCAGCAACGCAGCCGACCTGCCCTGCTTTTGGTGGCCCTGATCTGCGCGATCTTTATGTGACATCTGCCACGCAAGGGTTAAAAAAGCCGGGTGCCGCAGATGGTATGACTTTTTGTATCCCGGATGTGTCGAAGGGGCTGCCGGAACCGCAGGTGATCTTATGAAACGCGCCCTTGGTGTTTGTTATTACCCCGAACATTGGCCTCAGGAAATGTGGGCGTCCGATGCCGCACGCATGGTTGAGGCAGGCATCACATGGGTTCGCATTGGCGAATTTGCCTGGTCCCGGCTTGAGCCGCGGCCGGGTGAGTTGGAGTGGGACTGGCTGGATCAGGCGATCGCGGTGTTGGCCGATGCGGGCCTCAAGATTGTCCTTGGGACACCCTCTGCCGCCCCGCCGCGCTGGATGCTGAACTGGTTTCCCGACATGCTGGCCGTTGATGCCGCAGGCCACGCGCGCAAGTTCGGTTCACGCCGCCACTATTGCCACAGCCATGCAGGATACCGCGACGCAGCGGCTCAGATGGCGGCTCAATTGGGGATAAGATACGGGCGCGATCCGCGCATCGCCGCCTGGCAAATCGACAATGAATACGGCTGTCATGATACGGTGATCAGCTATTCTGAGGCGGCGCGTGTAGCGTTTCGCGACTGGCTTGCGCAGAAGTACCAGGATATTTCGGCGCTCAACATGGCATGGGGCAATGTGTTCTGGTCAATGGACTATGGCAGTTTCAGCCAGATCGATCTGCCCAACCAGACCGTGACCCAGGCTAACCCTTCGCATGAGATGGCCTTTCGCCGCTTTTGCTCGGATCAGGTTGTCGCGTGGAACGCGGCGCAGGTGGCGGCGTTGCGCCCCTTAACCGATGCGCCGCTCATTCATAACTACATGGGTCGGGTGCTGGAGTTTGATCATTTCGCTGTGGCGCGTGATCTTGATATCGCGTCCTGGGACAGCTACCCCATCGGTTTTTTGTCGGACCGATTGGAGGCGTCCGCCGCGCATAAAGCACGCTACCTGCAACAGGGTGATCCCGACATGCAGGCATTTCATCACGACCTCTACCGCGCGATGAACAAGGGGCGCTGGTGGGTGATGGAACAGCAACCCGGCCCGGTCAACTGGGCCCCTTACAACCCCGCCCCCCTGCCCGGCATGGTGCGGCTTTGGACGTGGGAGGCCTTTGCCCACGGGGCCGAGGTGGTCAGCTATTTCCGCTGGCGCCAAGCGCCTTTCGCGCAGGAACAGATGCACGCAGGCCTCATGCGCCCGGATGATGTAGCCGCACCGGGACTGGCCGAAGCCGCCGCCGTCGCCGTGGAAATCGGCGAAATGCCTGAGGTCGATAGTGCACAGGCTCCCGTCGCATTGATCCTGGATTACGCGTCTGCATGGGCTTGGGATGTGCTGCCGCAGGGCGCTGACTTTGATTACTTCCGTCTGATTTTTGACGCCTATCGCGCGGTACGGCGACAGGGGTTTTCGGTGGATATTTTGTCTGCGGATCATGCGGATCTAAGCGGGTATGAACTGGTGTTGGCCCCCGGACTGGCCACCCTGCGCGATGATTTGCGCGCGGCCGTGGATACCTGCGAGGCCCCGTGCCTGATCGGCCCGCGCAGCAATCTGGTTACCGGCGAACTGCGCATCCCTCTGCCAATGGGTCCAGCATTGACGGGGATGGATGCGACGGTGACACGGGTGGAAAGCCTGCCTCCGGGCGCGTCGCGGCCCGTTCAGGGCGGCGGTGCAATCGTGCATTGGGCGGAAACAGTTGAAGGGGCAGCACAGCCCATCCTGAGCGGCCAAGACGGTGCCCCCGCGCTGCTGGCCATTGGCAATCTGCACTATCTGGCAGGCTGGCCGGATGCGACATTGTGGGACAGGTTGATAGACACATTGGCCCGCCAAGGCGGTCTGGAACCAACGCAACTGCCCGAGGGCCTGCGCCTGCGCGACACGGCAACACATCAGTTTGCCTTTAACTATGGCCCGGACCCTGTGACATGGCGCGACCGGGAAATTGCGGCCGCAGGTGTGGCGTGGTGGCCGCTGGACGACACAGGTCAGCCATAACGCCGATGCGGATTGGACTTGATATGGCGGGCCGCTGCCGTAGGAAGTTAACATCAAAGATGTGCGCCCGCGCTTTCGTGCAAGATCCGCTCAATCTGCCGTTATCTTTCAGGAGATCAACAATGAAGGTCCGAACACGATGAATTGGGATGAATTTCGCGCACGGGGCAAGGATGCCGCCGATTGGGCCGCCGATTACCATGCAAACCTCCGCGAACGCCCGGTGCGTGCACAGACAAAACCCGGCGATATTCTGGCGCAATTGCCGCTGTCGCCTCCCGATGCCGCACAGCCCGTCGACGACATTCTGGCCGATCTGGAAAACACGATCCTGCCCGGCATGACACATTGGCAGCACCCGCGTTTCTTTGCCTATTTTCCGGCTAATGCCGCCCCGGTCTCGGTGCTGGCAGAATATTACGTCAGCGCCATCGCGGCGCAATGCATGTTATGGCAAACTTCGCCAGCGGCCACAGAACTGGAAACCCGTGTATGTGACTGGATGCGACAGGCGGTTGGCCTTCCGGGTGGTTTTGCCGGTGTGATCCAGGACAGCGCCAGCACCGCCACGCTTTGTGCGGTCCTGACCATGCGGGAAAAGGCGCTGGACTGGGCGGGCAATGCCAAAGGGCTGGCGGGTCAGCCTGCCCTGCGCATCTATTGTTCAGCCGAGGTGCACACTTCGATTGACCGCGCGATCTGGATCGCTGGGATTGGTGAGGCCAACTTGGTTCGCATCAAAACCCATGGGCCGACGCGCGGCATGGATGTGGACGCCCTTGGTGCCACGATTGCGGCCGACCGCGCAGCCGGGCACCTTCCCGCCGGGATCATTGCGTGTGTCGGTGGCACAAGCGCCGGGGCAACCGATGACATCAGCGCGGTTATGGACGTGGCAGAGGCCGAGGGGCTTTACACACATATCGATGCTGCATGGGCGGGGTCGGCAATGATCTGCCCTGAGTTTCAGGCGCATTGGGCTGGCGTTGACCGCGCTGACAGTGTTGTTCTGAACCCGCACAAATGGCTGGGTGCGCAGTTTGACTGCACCACCCATTTTCTGCGCGATCCGACCACATTGGTCAAAACGCTGGCCATCCAGCCCGAGTACCTCAAAACCCACGGTGCGGATGGTATCATCAATTATTCCGAATGGTCGGTGCCTTTGGGACGCCGTTTTCGCGCCCTGAAATTGTGGTTTCTGATCCGCGCCCATGGTCTGGACGGGCTGCGCGAGATGATCCGAAATCATGTGACCTGGGCGCAAGCGCTGGCGGCTCGTCTGGATGCCACCGCTGATTTTGAGATTGTGACGCAGCCAATGCTGTCGCTTTTCACGTTCCGCTATGCGCCTGAGGGAGCCAAGGACATTGACGCTTTGAACCAAACGTTGGTGAACCGCATCAACGACGATGGCCGCATCTATCTGACCCAAACTCGGATTGACGGGGCATTGGTAATCCGGTTTCAGGCAGGTGCGTTCACCTGCACGGCTCAGGATGTCGATCTGGCGTATGATGTGATTTGCGAAATGGCTCAGGAAATGTCGCGCGCGGTTCAGCGCGGGTGATGTCTAAAGGCCTCTGACCCGTCAGAACGCATACTGTGACGGCGCGGGCATCAACGAATATCAATGCATCAGGTTTTGATAGATCCCTTGTTCGAGGCGGTGGCACCCTTAGGGCGTGATCATCGTCACGCCGGGAATGCGCTGAATGTTGGTCACATCGTCGTCGTAGATATCTGTCATTTCATCGACCAGTTCCTCGGTCCATCCTGGCATATCCAGTTCTTCTTCAATCTCGTCATCAATGGCGAATTTATCAAGAAACGCGGCAATCACCCGGCGCTTCTGGATCTCTGACATCTCTGGATGTTTGTCGAGATAGGCCCTGAACCGCTGCATGCCCTCTTTGGTCATGATGGTAGACAGCAAATCAAACCCACCCGAGATTTTTTCATGAAGCTCAATGCCTGCAATCTCACGGATGACCTGTGCCCAGATCAATGGCAAATCCTCATTGCACCAGACCGTGATCGGGATTTCTGGGGCGGCTTCGCGGATCATACGAATGCTCTGCGACCAACGCAGATCAAGCGGATTACGATCCCCCCAGAATGCGGCATGTTTTTTGTCGATTGCCTTGTCAAAAAGGATGGGAACGTGTGATGCTGGATTCCGAATGGCCATGAAAATTTCCAGATCATCATTCGGAAAAAGCTCTGCCATATACATCATCCGCCTTGCTGCGTCCGGGTAAAGATGGCCCCTCATCACGGCCGTGGCAGGTGTGCGGAAAAAATTCGGATCAGACAGGATCAGCCGATCCGCAGAGCCATCATCAAGGGCGGCTTCCAGCAATACGTCACGCGCATCCGGCCCTGCCGGGGCCTTGTGCATGGCGTTGAGCGTGGCCCGAAACAGCCCCCGGAAACCGCTGGGATCCGGCACCGCGATACCGCGTTTTGCAAAGCTGCTCTTGTTGTGAAGCAGACATTTCAGCAGTCGGTCTTCTTCAGTGTAATGGGTGCCTGTGTGCAATACCAGCTGCATATATTCCGCTTAAGATTGAGGTGCTGTTGCCGTTGAATAACGGGTTCGGGAACAGGTGTAAAACTGCAATGTGATTGGCGACTTTCGAAGGGTCGCCCTTTGGCCCCAGTACCAAGGCGGTGAGCGTCTCTTTTTTTGATCAGACCGATATACCTGGTGCGCCGTGGGCCCGTCGCCTCCAGCCAAGCGCCGTTTGTTGGTCGACGTTCGCATTTGATCTAAGGAACGGTCATGCCTTGAGCCCAAAAGCAAACACCAAAGGGGGCGCTCGGACTGTTCTTCTGATCGCTAAAACCATCGACCCTTGCCCTGACGAGTGCGACAAATCCTGGCCCCAAAATTTCCTTGGTCAGCAGGGTGTCAGCACTCTTGCATCCTTTTCAATCATCTACTAAAGAACGCCCACGCAATCGCGGCACTGGGTTGTTGATTGTGAAGACGTTGCAAAACGTCCGCCCCTATAGCTCAGCTGGTAGAGCAACTGATTTGTAATCAGTAGGTCCGCGGTTCGAGTCCGTGTGGGGGCACCATTTATTAAATAAAATCAACTACTTGCGATGCGCTGCGCTGACGCGTAAATTGAAAAAGAAAATCCGGAAGCTTATCGGAAGCCGACTTTTAACCATTCATACCTGTGCCAACGGAATCACGCAGGGACTTATTTATTGTAGACCTGTTGACGTTCTTAGAGTTGTCTTGGTTGTTGACAGTGAGCACGTGTACGAACGGCGCGAAGTTGATGTTCACCGGTACCGAGACGCTGCAGTGCAGCCCCTTGAAGCGAGCGTTCATAGCAGCGGATCAAGTGCTGTGAATTTGTAATAGGTACGGTTTCGGTGTTGTTCGTCTACGGATACTACAGCATGTTGCCTTCATTTTTCTAGGAAGTTGCAGACGTTAGATGATAAGCCCAGAGTTCCTTGAAGTCCTTGAGCAGTTCCAAACAACAATTGTGGGTATTGTCGGTTTTGTCGGTGTAATTTGGACGCTACGCGCAAATTCCAAAAATGCGCGAGAGGAACATAGAAGGCAAATCAGATCTAGACGCGCCGCACTTCGTCGAGTTCTGGCTGCAGAGCTCCGAAACTATGCACGTGCGCTCAAGAAAAACCTTGAAGCTCAGCGCCCGAACGATGAGTTCTTATCTGTCGGTCGAATACATAGGTTGTTTTCCGATCAGCTTGCCGCCGATCTTGGCCTGCTCGACCTAGATGAAATCGATGTCGTGGTAAATGCCTTAATCAGTTTGGACGGCATGGACCACTTTCTTGAGAACATTTCTTCACAAACATCTGACACCCGATTTTTACTACCTTCTGAAGCTTGGGACCAGTTTCAAATCGTAAATTCAACGACAGCTGATGCCCTAAACTATGCAGTCCAAGCACTTGAGTTTTCTGGGGAGGCCTGAGCTGCTTAAAAACGGCCCATTGCCGACCTTGGTCGGTTAGTCTCGTGCTGCATTGCAGCCTCCGCATTGCGGACATCTGCAAACTACGCAGCATTTTTCCATTTGACCGGGGTAACGTAAACGATGCCATCATCAACACTAACCATCACATCGCCGTCCTGAATATTAACTTGCAGCTTCATCGAGCGACTTGCCAGTTTGCTCAGTTCGTTGGTGTCCTTCTCCGAAAAATTTATAACCCGAAGGTTATCAAACCGGGTGGTGCTATTTTTGATTTTCTCCCACCACACCTCAGCCGTCCTGCCGCCGTAACAATAGACAATCACCTTGTTGGCTTTACCGCAGGACTGGCGGACAATCTTCTCGCTGGGAAGTCCCAACGCCACCCATAACTCAAGCTCGCCGCTCAGGCTTTTTTGCCAAATGTCTGGCTCGTCGTCAGTTGAAAGGCCCTTAGTCAGTTCCAATTGCTCGTGGGCATTCAGTGCAAAAGCGAGAATACGCACCATTAATCGTTCATCCGTCTCCGAAGGGTGTTTGGCAACGGTCAGTTTATGGGTCTCATAATAGTGACTATCCATATCGGAAACGGACAGTTCAATTTTATAAATGGTGGCTTTTTGTGCCATGGTTTTTCCCAGAATTGCGAAGATTAGGGTTGCCTAATGCGTCTGGTGACTTTGTGAAAGCAGATAAAAAAGACACGCGGAACTCGGCCCAAAGCTGCCGCTCGTGCGAAACGCGTCTAATGACCGCTCCCAGCCCAATGCGGACATGCTCGTTCGACACCTAGGGCGATTGCAGGCCTTCGCTGCGGGTGCAGCATTCGAAGGCATCATTTGAAAGAGCGGACATTCAATAGATTGATTTTTAGTCAATGGGTCTGCGGTCCAATTCCCTGTGGGGGGCATTTTAGAAATAATATTAATGCGATAAAGGTGCATAAAAGATGCAACCGATTGTAAGAATTCGTCAGATCGTCGATAGGGCGCAGAGATATTTAGCTTGATTTTCTTCGCTACTAACAAGTCGTTTTTGTCTCTTGATTGTTTCATTTTGGTGGAATGCCTGAAAAGTCGCCACT
The DNA here is from genome assembly GCF_042611115.2 of Sulfitobacter sediminivivens. Lineage (NCBI taxonomy): Bacteria > Pseudomonadati > Pseudomonadota > Alphaproteobacteria > Rhodobacterales > Roseobacteraceae > Sulfitobacter > Sulfitobacter sediminivivens. The sequence continues at coordinate 529 of NZ_JBHGAR020000041.1, read as the reverse complement.
ATAAGTAGCAGACTAGGCAACATGTTGGGGCGCATTTCAGATGAACATACAAGCAATGGCCGGAGCATGGAGGCTTGAAGGCAGGACACTTGAAAGTGGTTGGGTTGTCCTCGAAGCGGTTGGTTGGGATCCGGCCACAGGGGTGACAAGCCCTGAGTATCAGGGTTCGGGGGGAAATTTCTGCAAAACGTATAGGGTAGAAAAAAATGGTAAGAGAGCTTTTTTGAAGGCTATAGACCTCACCCATCCTCTACGTCAGCCAGACGTAATGGCAGCCCTTAACCGCCTTACTACAGAACATCAGCTTGAAGTAACTATACTAGATCTGTGCAAGGGTGCTCAGCTAGATCGCATCGTTTTCGCCCTAGATAGCGGCGAGGAGCGACTTGGCAGTGATTTTGCTGATTTGGTTCCCTACTTAGTCTTTGAGCTGGCTGAGGGTGATGTACGAAAGACCATTCTCGAGTAAAGTCAGTCGGTGGGCTATAGGGTGCCTCTGAGAGGCTACAGTGTTGATTTCCGCCGAGAA
>NZ_JBHGAR020000040.1:0-15450 GCF_042611115.2 Sulfitobacter sediminivivens | reverse complement strand
CCTGCGCCGGGTTATTGCGCATCTCTGGACGATGCCGCGCGCAAGAAATTGAAGAACCGCCTGATCGATATCTTACCAACGGATCCGGATGGGATGATCCTGCTTGCCGCGCGCGCATGGGCAGTGCTTGGAACGCGATAACACTTAACTAGTGCATCAAACAGCAACGCTATTGTGACAACTGCTGCTTTGTTCGCAATCCGGTTCTCAAAGCCAGTTGGTCAGATTCAATTACAGAAACCGCGGACGACGGCATCGCCCGCGTTCAGAAGCATGCTCGTCTTGCTAATCGTTAGGGGATAATTCGCGAATATTTGGTGCCTTCCAGCGTCGCGCCAATGCGCAGGCCCGCCCGGCCAAAGACCGCTGCAAGAACCGGGGCCAGGACGGTTGTTGTGTCTGCGGCCACGCTGTCGCCCTTGTCAGAGATCACGTATTCCAGATCGGCACCCGCCGCCCAACCGGGGGACCGGCGGAAATCGGTCAGCGCCTGTTCGGTCATGAAAAACAGCACATGCGCATATTGCTGCGCCCCGATTTGCAGACCACCGGATGCCTTGGTCACGGAATAATAATCAACGGTGGTGTCATTGACGCGCAGGGCACCCCGACCATACGCACCGCCAAAGCCCAGACCCGCTTCTGTTACCAGCGGCATGACCAGCATGCCATTGGCCTTGGCGGCGAGATTTTGGGTGTTTGGAAAGCTGCGGTACATCTCTGACAATGTCGCATCGACCCGCGCATCAATCATCGCCCCACCGCGTCCGCCCACGCCGTTGCCGCATGCTGCGGTCACGCCCACACCTGCCAACGCGCCAAAAGTGAATACGCGCCGCGAGAAAATCGGATTTTTCATCATGTACTGCCTGTAATTGTTGCCTGTTGCCGGTTCGCCCGACTTGTGAGGAACATTAAGCAAAAATATGCCGGTTGTCATGCGTTTTGGGGCAGATAACGATAAAGTTGGCGGATTAGTGCCTTTTAATGAGCAAAAGCACCAACGCGAGGACAGCAAAGCGGACAGAACGACCTATCGTCCCTGCGTTTCAAACGCCCGCTCACCGCAAATCCATCCTGATCTAGCAAAAACAGGGAAAAAAGCTAGGCCCCGAAGGCGGAAGCGTACTGCACTTCTCCTTGTGCCTGTGCAGAACCGAAACCGATTGCCTGTATGTATTCTGTAGGAACTTAGCCGAATGTCAGATCGCCAGGAGATGAGAAACCGAAACGTCCATAATAGGCAGGGTCGCCTAAAAGAACACAGCCGGCTGCGTAAAGTGAGCGAAGCGTCCCCAGACCATCTTCAATCAGTTGCCGCCCAATACCGGCGCTTTGATGCTCCGGGTGAACTGAAACAGGCCCAAGACCGAACGATTTACCCTTTGAACACGATATGGTCACCGGAGAAAAGGCGATGTGACCAACAATCTGGTCATCGTTTAAAACAACAAGTGAGAGAGTGAGGTCGCCGCTCTCACGATGGTCATCCACAATCTGTGGCTCGCTGCCATCGCTCATTTTGACGGGTGCGAAAGCTGCTTCTGTCAGATTATATATCGCTGCTTTATCACCGGTAATTTCATCACGTATTATCATGACAATAATAATGGTGCCGCTACTCTTGGAAGAAAACACTTATTTGAAATTCCTACCCGGTTTCAGTGTGTCCCACGAATGCCGCCTTTCATTTGCATCGCAGCATCCGACAAAATGACTTCAAAGCCGACATTCACATAGACAATACTTTTGCCGCGTCCGGTGCAAAATATGTCAGCACGCCGTCACAGCCTGCACGTTTGAACGCCATCAGGCTTTCCATCATCACCCGCTCTTCGTCAATCCAACCGTTTGCACCGGCGGCTTTGATCATCGCGTATTCGCCCGACACCTGATAGGCAAACGTCGGCGCGCCAAAGGCGTCTTTGACGCGCCGACAGATGTCGAGATAGGGCAGGCCGGGTTTGACCATAACCATATCAGCCCCTTCGCTGAGGTCGCGCGCCACAAGTCGCAGCGCTTCATCTCCATTGGCCGGGTCCATCTGGTAGGTTTTCTTGTCGCCGGTCAGCGCGCCCGACGCGCCAACCGCATCACGGAACGGACCATAGAACGCCGAGGCATATTTGGCTGCATAGCTCAGGATCATCACGTCTGAATGCCCGGCACCTTCAAGCGCCGTGCGGATCGCGCCAATCCGGCCATCCATCATGTCCGATGGCCCAATGATATCGGCCCCCGCGTTGGCCTGCGCCAGCGCCATCTTGACCAGCGCCTCGACCGTGCGGTCGTTCACGATGATGCCATCCTCAACAAAACCGTCGTGGCCATTGATGTTATAGGTGTCCAGTGCCACATCGCTCATCACCGCCATCTGGGGCACCGCAGCTTTGATCGCACGGATCGCGCGGTTGGCGGGGTTCTCAGGGCCCCAGGCCCCGGCACAATCTTCGGTTCGGTCCGCAAGCCCGGTGTAGGGAAAGACGCACATCGCCCCGATCCCCAGATCGGCGGCAGCGCGCGCGGCCTCGGCCACCTTATCCACGGACCGCCGCATAACGCCGGGCATGGACGGCACCGGTTCTTCAATGCCCTCGCCGCTGCGCACAAATACCGGCCAGATCAGATCCCCAACCGACAGGGCATTTTCACGCACCAAAGCCCGGATGGAGGGGGTCGCGCGGGTCCGGCGCAAACGCATAGCGGGAAAGGGGGCGTGAACAGGGTGCATGCAAAAATACCTCAAATGGCGGCCACCTTGGCTTGCCACGAAAAATCACGCGCCTCAAGGGTAGGAATTGCCGCAAACCCCCGCTATGACGGCCGGACTTTGCCAATGATGGACGCCAAACCTTGGACTGGTATCAGATACTTTTTGAACTGATTGACATGCGATCCTTCTCGAACCTGTGGTTCTGGATCGTGCTTGCCGTTGTGTGGTCAACCGCCAGCCACTGGGTGATTGGCGTGCCCTATGACATGGTGCTGCGCGCGCGCAGACAAGGCGATCAGGCGCAGGTCGATCTTGAGGACATGGTGCGCATCATGGTGAACCGGATGATGTACATCGGCCAGCTGTCGGGCCTGTGGTTGCTGGGTTTCGGATGCTTTGGTCTGACCATGCTGGGGCTTCTGGCATTTTACTACAAAATGGAATTTGCACAGGCGGTGTTCTTGCTGGCCTTCCCACTGTCGATTGTCGGCATTCTGAGCATGTCAACAGCACGATTGATCCAGCTTGAGGATGCCAAGGGCGAACGGCTGCACAAACGCCTGTTACGGCATCGTCTTTACACCCAGATCATTGGCATGGTTGCGATTTTTGTAACGGCCCTGTGGGGCATGTATCAAAATATGGCAATTGGCCCTCTTGGTGGTTGACAGCGCGCCCATCGGTGCCAATTGAGGCCCCATGGCTGAACAGACCAAAATTACCCTTTCCGGCACTCCCGAAGGATTTGATGCCAAGGCAATCCTGGATGAGATTGCCAAAAAGGGCGTGCCTGTCGTGCATGTCGCGCGCGATGACAAACGCATGGCGGCGATGCAGGCAGCGTTGCGATTTTTCGCACCTGATATGCCCGTGGTCACCTTTCCCGGCTGGGATTGTCTGCCCTATGATCGAGTGTCGCCCAATGCCGATATTTCCGCCCAACGCATGGCCACGCTGGCCGGGTTGGTGCATGGGATGCCGGACAAATACATCCTGCTGACAACCCTCAACGCTGCAACGCAACGCGTGCCAGCGCGTGCGATTCTGCGTGATGCCGCGTTCAGTGCCCAGGTGGGCCACCGCATTGACGAAGCGGCCTTGCGCACATTCCTGGTGCGGATGGGATTTGTCCAAAGCCCCACGGTGATGGAACCGGGTGATTATGCTATTCGCGGTGGCATCATTGATATCTATCCGCCCGGTGATCTTGGCCCGGTGCGTCTGGATCTATTTGGTGACACATTGGACGGGGCTCGCCGATTTGACCCGGTCACGCAGCGCACCACCGAAAAACTGGATTTGATTGAGCTTGCCCCGGTGAGCGAAGTCATACTGGATGAGCCCGCAATCACCCGGTTTCGGCAGAACTATCGCATTGAATTTGGTACGGCAGGTACCGATGACCCGCTTTACGAGGCGATCTCGGCGGGGCGCAAACATCAGGGTGCGGAACACTGGCTGCCGTTCTTTCACGACGACCTCGAAACACTGTTTGATTATGTGCCCGGTGCCACGGTCACGCTGGATGATCAGACAACGCCCACGCGGTTGGCCCGCTGGGACAGCATTGCGGATCAATATGAAACACGGCGGTTGGCGATGGCGAACCGGTCCAGAATGGACAGCGTCTATAAGCCAAGCCCACCCGAAGGTTTGTACCTGACCGATGAGGCATGGTTGTTGGCCACAGCGGACTTGCGGGTGATCCAGTTCAACCCATTACCACAACCCACGGGGCCCGGTGTCTTGGACGCTGGCGCGCGGATCGGGCGCAACTTTTCACCAGAACGGCAACAGGAAACTATCAGCCTTTTTGGGGCCTTGGCAGCGCATATTAAAGCGAAACTTCAAGACGGGCCGGTACTGATCGCCAGCTATTCTGAGGGCGCGCGCGAACGCCTGACCGGGTTGATAGAGGATGAAGGGTTGGCCGAAGCCATTCCGATATCCAATGCCAAACGCCTGGGCAAACGCGGGCTGCATCTGGCGGTCTGGGCGTTGGAACATGGATTTGAGGCACCGTTTGGTGAGGGCCAGCTGACGGTTATTTCCGAGCAGGATGTGCTGGGTGACCGCCTGATCCGCGCCCCCAAGCGCAAGCGCCGCGCCGAGAATTTCCTGACCGAGGCGCAAAGCCTCACACCCGGCGATCTGGTTGTTCATGTGGACCACGGCATCGGTCGATACCACGGCATGGAAGTCATCACCGCGGCTGGGGCCGCACATGAATGTCTGGTGCTGGAATACGCAGAAAACTCCAAGCTTTATCTGCCGGTTGAGAACATCGAACTGCTGTCAAAATACGGCCACGAAGAAGGTCTGCTTGATCGGTTGGGCGGCGGCGCATGGCAGTCGAAAAAGGCCAAGCTCAAGGAACGCATCCGTGAGATGGCTGATAAGCTTATTCGCATTGCCGCCGAACGCGCCCTGCGCAAGGCCCCGGTGTTGGAACCACCGCCCGGCATGTGGGACGCCTTTAGCGCACGTTTTCCTTATACTGAAACCGACGATCAATTGCGCGCCATTGGCGACGTGATTGATGATCTGACCAGTGGCAGGCCGATGGATCGGCTGATCTGTGGGGATGTGGGATTTGGCAAAACCGAAGTGGCCATGCGGGCTGCGTTTGTCGCGGCCATGTCAGGGGTTCAGGTGGCCGTCATTGCGCCCACGACCTTGCTGGCACGCCAACATTACAAGAGCTTTGCAGAACGGTTTCGCGGCTTTCCAATCAACGTGCGCCAACTGAGCCGGTTTGTCAGCGCCAAAGACGCCGCAATGACCCGCGATGGCATGGCGCGCGGCATCGTGGACATCGTGATTGGCACCCATGCCCTGTTGGCCAAAGGCATCCGGTTTCAGAACCTCGGCTTGCTGGTCATCGACGAAGAACAACATTTTGGCGTGGGTCACAAAGAGCGCCTCAAGGCATTGCGCACGGACATTCACGTGTTGACCCTGACCGCAACGCCAATCCCGCGCACCCTGCAACTGAGCCTGACAGGGGTGCGCGACCTCAGCATCATCGGCACGCCGCCCGTCGACCGACTGGCGATCCGCACTTATGTCAGCGAATTTGACACCGTGACCCTGCGCGAAGCCTTGTTGCGCGAACACTATCGTGGCGGGCAATCATTCTATGTGGTGCCGCGCATCAGTGATCTGCCCGAGATTGAGGAATTCCTCAAATCCCAACTGCCTGAACTGAGCTATATGGTGGCGCATGGTCAGATGGCGGCCGGTGAATTGGATGACCGCATGAACGCCTTTTATGACGGTAAATATGACATCCTGCTGGCAACGACGATCGTTGAATCCGGCCTCGATATCCCCACTGCGAACACGATGATCATACACCGCGCCGATATGTTTGGTCTTGCACAGCTTTATCAGATCCGTGGCCGGGTAGGGCGCTCCAAAACCCGCGCCTATGCCTATCTGACCACCAAACCACGGGCAAAACTGACCGCCACCGCAGAAAAGCGTCTGCGGGTGCTGGGCTCACTTGATACCTTGGGGGCCGGGTTCACCATCGCATCGCAGGACATGGACATTCGCGGGGCCGGAAATCTGCTGGGCGAAGAACAATCAGGCCAGATGCGCGATGTTGGCTTTGAAATGTATCAAAGCATGCTGGAAGAGGCGATTGCCAAGATCAAAGCGGGCGAAATGGAAGGCCTGAGCGAAGCAGATGATCAATGGGCCCCGCAGATCAATCTGGGCGTACCGGTGTTGATCCCCGAGGCATTCGTCCCCGATCTGGATGTCCGGCTTGGCCTTTATCGCCGCCTGAGCAGCCTTAGCACCAAGGTCGAGCTGGAAGGTTTTGCCGCCGAATTGATCGACCGCTTTGGCAAGCTGCCGCGCGAGGTGAACACGCTGATGTTGGTGGTGCGGATCAAGGCGATGTGCAAACGCGCTGGAATTGCAAAACTGGATGGCGGGCCAAAGGGGGCAACGATCCAGTTTCACAATGACAAATTCGCATCACCCGAAGGGCTGGTATCGTTCATTCAGGATCAACGCGGCCTAGCAAAGGTCAAAGACAACAAGATCGTCGTGCGCCGGGACTGGAAGAACGATGTCGACAAAATCAAAGGTGCATTTGCCATCGCCCGTGATCTGACAGAGCACGTGATTGCCAAAGAAAAGAAGATCGCAAAACGCGGATAACTCTGCGTCAACGATGGCCCGTTCTAGACTGGCATATTGTCAAAAAAATCTTCGTCCTCGTCGGCGGTGCTGACAGCCGCGTATCTTGGAGGTCTCTTTTGGTTAAGCAAATCGTGCAGGCGTTTCGCCAGCGTTGCTTTTTCCTGGTCACTGGCACGCGACAGGATGCGTTCCAAAGCAGAGATGTTGTCATCGAGGGTTGTGGAGGTCATGGCAGTGTCCCTTTTGATGCAGATTAAGCAGATCATTCAGGTCAGGCGAACACGTCATTTCAGCAGCGCAGACATAGACCTGACCAAAGCAACAATAAGCAGCATTTTGTGCGCTTAAGCTGAGTCATATCAACCTAAAAGTGAATCAAAAGTTAATCTGGCAATTATCCGCACATTAAACAGGCACAGATGGATCGGGCCCGCGGGTTACGCTGCATTTGAGGTTTGCTGTGCCTCCACGCGGCCCATCTGCAGCATAAGCGCAAAACCGACCGCTGCCATAAACAGCACCGACATGACCAAAGGCGTTGTGGTGCCATCGAAAAGCGCGCTGATTGGCACAACAACCAAGGCGGCAATCACTGTTGAGAAAGCCCCCGTCACCGACGCCGCCATGCCAGCGATATGGCCCATCGGCTCCATCGCGATGGCATTCAGATTGCCCAAGGTCAGCCCGGCCTGAAAAAACAGACAGGTCTGCCAGACCACGAAAGCCACAAAGCCATAGGGCTCTGTCAGGCTTGCAAGGCTGAACATCAACATCGCCCCGGACAACAGGATTTGCGCCCCCAGCGTGATCGTTACCAACCGACGCATGCCATAGCGGACAACAAGCAGCGCGTTGATGATGCTGGCGCTGCCCGCCACAAGGGCGATGCCGCCGAACCAAAACGGAAAGCTGGCGGAACGGTCGAATACCTGAGAATAGATCGGTTGCACCAGCATCAGGGTGATGATCAGCATCGACATTGCAAGTGTCTGCACCAGAATGGATATCCGCACGGTGGGATGGCTGAAAATCTCGACTACAGCAACCCACATCAGGCGCAATCTGAGCGGGCGACGGCGGTCGGGCGGCAAGGTTTCAGGCAGGCGGATGGCCATCCAAACAGCGATTGTCACCGCAAAGATGATAAACGCCAGAAAAATACCGCGCCACCCGGATACGGAAATGATCAGCACCCCAATTGCCGGCGCCAGCACCGGAACCAGCGTAAAGACCACCATCACAAACGAAATGATCCGCGCCATTTCACGCCCCACAAACAGATCGCGGATGATCGCGGCGGACACGACCCGCGGGCCGGATGCGCCCAGCCCCTGAAAGATCCGGGCAATAAGCATAATCTCAAGCGTGGAACTGTACCACGCGACGGCCGCAGAGATGATGTAAATCGCAAGACCGACGAAGACGATTGTGCGCCGTCCATAGGCATCGGAAAGCGGGCCTGCGACAAACGTTCCGATACCCATGCCCAAAAAAAATGCCGTGAGGATCAACGGCGCGCGATGTGCCATATCAGGCGCAAGCTCAGACGCTATTTCAGGCAGTGCGGGCAACATTGCGTCCATCGAGAACGCAATGGTCGCGAAAAGCATTGCGATCATCGCGACAAATTCAACACGGCCCAATTTAAATTTTTTGTTTTTGAACGGCACGCAACGCTCCGAAAAATAATCGGGCCAATTGTGACGCGACTTGGCGTCAGACTTAACCTAAGGTTGCGCGCGGCACAATCAACAAACGTTAATTATGCCAAAGCTGAATAGCGTGTGCCCGAAACGGCATTCACCTTTTCGTGGTCCGGCAGGTAAAGCACTTGGGCGATATCCCGCAAATGGTCGCACTGACCGGCCCAGGCAGCGCTTATCGCAAGAACAGAAACATTGTAGTTTATCACGTCGGTATGCTTTTGTTCAAAGCTCTCTTCCGTAATGACACGAGATACGAACCGGCATTTGCGCAGTATTGCCCGGCGCGTCTCCAAAGATTGCAGACAAGGGTAACCTTGCAAGTGGGCGAAATCATCGCTGGCGCAGCCAACGATCAATTCATCTCCAAGTGCCGCTAGACTGCGCAAAAGTCTGATGTGATTTTGACCGAACTGATCAAAGCGACCGTATGTCAAAATGACACGGTGCCGGCCTTCAATCTGGGTCACGTTGATTCTGTTTCTGAGGATGCGCCAGAACAGGGGCCTTTTTCATTGCGCCAGACGGCTTTGATCGCGCGTGCCGTGTCGGATTGCGTGCCACTCGTGTCAAACGATCGCCCAAAGGCCCCAACTGCCACAGATCTTTGATGTTCAGATGGACGTATTTTGACCACCGCGTCCGGTGTTGTGTGCTCGTCTGCCATATTACCCGCTCAATTTTTTATTGGATGGAGGCTTTTGCCCCTCATTAACACCAGACTACGGCAACATTTTCTCAGACGCAAAAGGAAATTGGGTTTTTCACTGCGGCGACTGTCTCTGGGGTCGTTACATTGGTCGCCGATTATTGCTGTTGTGCTGCGATATCCGCGATCACCTGCGCCCAAAACTCTGGAGATTGCGCACCGGGGACCGCGTGTGTGCCCGCCACGATGAATGTGGGGACCGAACTGATGCCCATCTTGCGGCTGTGTGCATCACGATTCCGAATGTCTTGGGCATCCACATCCGTTTGCAAAAGCTTTGTGGTGACGGCGGCGTCCATCTCGATGCTGTCGGCTATATCTGCCAGAACCTCGACAGCACCGATGTCACGAGCATCGACGAAATAGGCCTTGAAAAGCGCGGATACCGCCGCCGTTTGACGCCCTTCAATCCCCGCCCAATGGATCAGGCGGTGGGCATTGAGCGTGTTTGGCGTACGCTTCATCGCTTCGAAATTGATTGTCAGGCCCGCCGCCTTGGCGTGCTCCACAACCGGCGCATAGGCGCGCACCGCACCTTCCTTGCCGCCAAATTTCCCTTCCAGATACGCCCGTCTGTCCATGCCTTCGGGCAGCATATCAGGGTTCAACTGAAAGGGATGCCATTCAATGACAAACGGATGGTTGGGGTGCTCCGTCAGTGCGCGGTCCAGATGCGCCTTGCCAATATAGCACCACGGGCAAATTGGGTCGGACATCACATCAAGCTTGATCGGTTCACGCATGGTTCTGAGCCTCAAATGCGGCCCTGAGGGACCGTCGCAGCAATTTGCCATTGGCACCCAAGGGCAACGCTGGCAGGTGGACATAAAGACGCGGCTGTTTGTAACGCGCCAGCTTGCTCCGGGCATAAAGGTGCAAGGCGTCCTCGTCCAGTGCGGTGGTGGCGGTATAAAAAGCCGCGATCACAAACACATCCGGTTTGATCTGCACCTGACAGACGCCGATGCTGTCCACGCCGGGGGCATCTGCCAATGTGCTCTCAACCTCAAGGGGTGATACCCGAAAGCCACCTGCGTTCATCATGTCGTCGTTGCGGCCCAGATAGGTGATCTGCCCTGCTGCGTCCATCACGCCCTGATCACCCGTCAAAAACCAATCGCCCTGATAGCGCGCCGCTGTTTGATCAGGCGCGCCGAGATAGCCCAGCATCAGGCCCGGATCACTGCGGTGAATGGCGATGGTGCCGGGAGTATCTGTGGGCTGGGGTCCATTATCGCTCATGATTGCGACCCGGCGGCCCGGTTGCGGTCGTCCGATCGTGCTATCAGTGGCCGGGGCGTTGGGGCTGGCCGAGATAAAGGTCGAACATTCCGACATGCCAAAGGCCTCGTAAACGGCGGTTCCGGTGGCCTTTTCCCAAGCCGCCCTGACGGCGCCCGCCATTTTTTCACCAGCACTCAGGCCATGTCGCAGATGCGGCAAATTTGGCGGCAGTTCCTGAGCTGCCAGAACGTGCCGATAGACACCCGGTGCCGCGGCAAAAATCGTCGCCTCGTGACGCGCCAATAAGGCAGGGATTTCATCTGCTGAGGTGCCGGGGGCCGGGATCAGCGCCGTCGCCCCGATTGTCCAGGGGTCCATCAACCCGGTGCCAAGCGTATAGGTCCAATTGAACGCGCCTGCGTGCAGCACCCGGTCCGATTGGCGCAAGCCATACCAGCCGTCAAACATCATCTGCCGTGCCCATATGGCACGGTGCGCATGCATCACAGCTGTCGGTTTGCCCGATGTGCCAGAGGTATAGATGATATAGCCAAGGCGATCCGCATCCCCCATGTGCCAGTCGGCAGCGGGCAAAGCCCACATGGCCTGCAAATCCGGCACCGTCAGGATGCAACCGAACGCGGGGCAGGCGACCTGCGCATCCCGCAGAATGGCGCGGGGGTTTAAATCGTCGATGATCTTGACCACCTCAGCTTCTGTCAGCGCTGCAGAGGTCGGAACCGGCACCATGCCGGCGGCCAATGCGCCCAAATAGCAAAGCGGGAAATCCACGGTACTGCCAAGCCGCATCAACAGGGTGTCACCGGGGATAAACCCCGCACGGATCAGCCCGGTGGCAATGCCCCGCACCGCGCGCTCGACCGCACCGAATGTCCAATCCTGATCGCCATCAGGCGACAGCAATGACAGGGCAACTTTATCGCGCAGATCATCCGCCCGCGACAACACATGCGCCGCCAGATTGAACGGGTTGGGGCAGGGGCCAAAGGGGCTGGATTGCAGGGGTTCTGACATGCCCCCCGCGCTAGCGCAGCATCGTGCGCGTTGCAAGAGAGCACACGGGCCGCTATAGCCACCATCATGAGCGTTGAGAGCCCAAAAACCCTGATCCAGGTTGCCCGCACGTCTGGCGAAACTGACGTGGTGCCCCCCATCGATCTGGGCGCGCGGGTCCGCGAATTGCGCAAGGCGCGCAAATGGACGCTTGAACAGGCGGCAAAACAGGCGGGCCTTGCGCGGTCCACCTTGTCCAAGATCGAAAACGGACAGATGTCACCGACCTATGATGCGCTTAAAAAGCTCGCGGTGGGGTTGGAAATTTCGGTGCCGCAACTGTTCACACCCCCTGCGGCGGACAAGATCACCGGGCGCATGGCGCTGACCAAATCCGGGGAAGGGGCGGCCAAGGCCACCACCACCTATGAACATGAACTGCTCGCCGATACGCTGCGCAAGAAACAGATGTTACCCTACCGCGCCCGCATTCGGGCCCGCGCCATGGAAGAATTTAATGGCTGGGTGCGCCACGACGGCGAAGAATTTCTGTATGTCCTGACCGGCGTCATCCGGCTTTACACCGAGTTTTATGAACCTGTGGACATGCGGCGTGGTGACAGTGCCTATTACGATGCTGCAATGGGGCACAACGTCATATCAATCAGCCATGAAGATGCGACCATTCTCTGGGTAACATCGCTGGTCTAGCTTTTCGTCATTGTTCATCGAACAACGCTTTGAGCGCGAAATGACCAATGCCCACCGCAACCAGCTGCGCCACGATAAAGGCCGGAATATGTGCCGGATTGATGCCCGCGAACGTATCGGAAAACCCACGTGCGATGGTCACTGCCGGATTGGCAAAGCTGGTTGAGGCGGTGAACCAATAGGCCCCGGTGATATAAAGCGCGACCAGGGTTGGCACGGCTTCGGCGCGCGCCTTGAGGCCGCCAAAGATCACCATCAGCAGGCCAAAAGTCGCAATCATCTCTGACAGCCACTGCGCGCCGCCTGTTCGGTGCAAAGTCATCGACCATTGCCAAACCGGCAGTTCAAACATGAGGTGTGTGACCAATACGCCGATGATCCCGCCCACAATCTGAGCAGCAATGTATCCCAGCATATCGCGCATCGGCATGCGACCACGCAACGCAAAGGCCAGGCTTACTGCAGGATTGAAATGCGCCCCGGAAATCGGCCCCAGAACCGCGATGATCACATAAAGCATACAGCCCGTAGCAATCGCATTGGCCAGAAGTGTGATCGCCACATTGCCTTGCGCCAGCGATGCCCCCATCACCCCGGAGCCAATGACAGAGACCAGCAGCAGCGCGGTGCCAAGCCCTTCGGCGACCAATCGGCGGATCATGCGATCAACCCGCTTGTGTTCAGGTGGTCCTGCAGGGTGGCACGGTCCATCGTCTCTAGTGGGGCGGCCAAGAACGCCTCTGCGCGGCGCTGCAATATGTCAAAGGCATCTGCAAATGCAGCTTCCGCCTGATCGGGGGATGCCGCGGCAGGATCTTCAACACCCCAATGCGCGCGCAGCGGTGCGCCGGGCCAGATCGGACAAGACTCTGCGGCGGCAGATCCACACACGGTGATCACGATGTCCATCTCGGGCGCATCATCGGTTCCAAACTCATTCCAACTTTTCGACCTGAAGCCGACCGTCTCATGACCTTTGGCGCTGAGCAGTGCGATGGCATGTGGGTTTACCTGACCCGCTGGCTGGCTGCCCGCAGAATAGGCGGTGACACGGCCCTTTCCAATATGGTTGAGCAATGATTCCAGCAAGATGGAGCGGGCGGAATTGCCCGTACAGAGGACAAGGATGTTCATGTGGTACAACGCGCCTTTGGGATGATAGAAAGGATACCTGTCGCCTATCCGCACGACGTTACGGTTTTATGACACTCAGTCCTTGGGCTCCCACCACCAGACCTCGGGCATGAAATTCGGACCATCGCCATAAATCGGCAAGGTTTCTGGGTATTTCATCCGGGCGTCATGCGCAATCAACCCCTCATCATATTGCCAGAACGGGATCACATAGCGGCCCGCCGTCAGGACCCGGTCAAGCGCGCGCACGGCGGCGGTGAAATCCTCTGTATCGCGCGCCGACAGCATCGTGTCGATCAAGGCATCAATTGCTGGTGATTTGACCCCCATCAGATTGCGCGATCCGGGTTGGTCTGCGGCCTCTGACCCCCAATAGAACTTTTGTTCATTGCCGGGGCTCAGCGACAGCGCACGGCGAAAGGTGGTCATGTCGAAGTCAAACTCGTTTGTGCGCCCCACAAATTGCGCATCATCGACGGTTTCGATCTCGGCCGCGATGCCAAGACGGTTCAGCGCTTGCAGGTACAGCTCGGCGATGGCGAGATCCTGACTGCTGCCCTTGGACATGAGGATCTTGAACGACAGCGGCGCGCCATCCGCGCCGCGCATGGTTCCATCCTTGGCGGAAAATCCGGCGGCTTCCAATTGTTTGAGCGCCAATCGGATGCCCGCGCGGTTGCGCACCGACCCGTCGGCCACAGGCAAAGCGTAGCCGTCGATTGTGCCGGGCAATAGCTCGTCTTCAAAGGGTGTCAGCAATGACGCGACCTCGGCCGGGGCCGGACCGGGCTGCATCGCCAGGTGGGAGTTGGAATAATAAGACGATATCCTTGGCAACGCGCCGCCGGTCAGTGTCTCGTTGATATATTCGAAGTTGAACGCCGCAATCAGCGCATCGCGCACGCGCCAGTCGTCAAAAGGTGCACGCCGGGTGTTCATCACAAAACCGGTCATGCCCGATGGTTTTTGATGGGCAAAGGTGGATTTGACCACATCACCGCGTTCTATGGCGGGAAAGGTATATTGGCTGGCCCAGGTTTCAGCGTTGAATTCGCGCACCGCCGAAATCTCGCCCGCCTTGAACGCTTCAAACAGCACCGCAGCATCGCCGTAAAAGTCGATGACGATCTGGTCAAAGTTGCTGGTGCCTTTTCGAAACGGCACATCGGCCCCCCAATAATCGGGATTTCGGTCCAGCACCACTTGCCGACCTGCCTGATATTCGCGGACCACATAAGGGCCAGAGCCAACCGGGACCTCTGCCAGCGGGGCGTTGGCAAGATCCTTGCCATCCCACTGGGCCTTGGACAGGATCGGGCGCATGCCTGCCAAAAGCGCCAACTCACGGTTGTTGGTGTTGAAGGTGAACCTGACAGAACGCGGGCCGGTTTGCTCTATCTTTTCAATCTGCGACCGCAGCCCATGGTATCTTGGGTGACCCACAGTGCCGAGCGTGTCGTACGAAAAAATCACATCTTCAACCGTAACGGGAGAACCGTCAGAAAAGCGGGCGTTCTCCCGCAACGTGAACTCGACCCAGGACCGGTCATCGGGTGTCTCAACCGATTCGGCCAAAAGACCATAAAGAGCAAACGGTTCGTCCCAGGATCGACCCATCAGGCTCTCGTGGGTAAAGAATGACAACTGCCATGGCACCGTGCCTTTGCGCACGAACGGATTGAGGCTGTCAAAGCCGCCAGTATTGCCAAGGGTGATCTTGCCGCCCTTGGGTGCATCGGCGTTCACATAAGGCAATGACACAAAATCAGGTGGTAGGGCAGGGTCACCGTACATAGATATCCCATGTTGCGGTTCTGCCGCCGCCATCGCGCCCCAGAGAATCAGTGAAGAAACGCCCGCAACGCACCGCATCTTTTGGAAAATATTTATTGCCATTATTGCAACAATCTCGCTCTGCCCTTGTTTCATTGAGCCAATCCATAACCGGGGATTCTAGTGTAATCAAACTTTTAACTTGGCGCGCGGCGACTGAGCGCTTATAAAGAAGTTACTGCTCGATAGGTTTCTTGCCTGTATGAAACCTGCCTCAATAACTTAACGCCAGCTTCGTGCTGGCGTTTTTTTTT
>NZ_JBHGAR020000039.1:0-15730 GCF_042611115.2 Sulfitobacter sediminivivens | reverse complement strand
CTAATCGATAAGATGAACCAGAAATCCTCCCTTATTCAAATCCTCAAATCTGTCCCAAGGGTGCTGACGTCAGACACGGTTTATTAGTTCGAGGCCGACTTTCTGTTGACGGGGCGCAGGAACAAAACCGACAGGTTACCGTATTCGAACGCATGGACGGTGGTGTTAAAAGTTATCCGGTTCTGACTGACAAAGGAGGAGAGTTTCGCACTACATCTCCAAAAGGCGCAACGCTGCTGTTCAACTCTGTGATGATGACCAATGGAGGGCGATATGGATCCGCATGGCGCAGCGACTGGGCCTCTCTGCTGGTTGTCGATGTCACAAAATGAAGTTGCCTTGTGTCGGAATTCGAAGATTCGTCTGGCAAAAAGTCCTTGCAATCTAGCAAACTAGCAAAGCGGTTGATTTTGCGCGTTTGCCGTCGTTCATGCGCTTTGCAGCATTCAATCGTATGGGCTCTTGCCCGGTTTTCGCGGCTAGGTCCATGGACCGCTGCTGCGGGACTTTTGTCATTCGCTGCCCCTCGTCTAAACTGGTAAGCTGCGGGACAGTGCCGCCTTTTGCCCATGCACCGAATGCTTACGCAGCATTTGTTTGCGCTCGCGGCAAAGGGCTCTCTGCGATTCGGCGACTTTCCCCAGACCAACCATTCAATCGCGCCCTATGGGCACATCTTAGGCGTCGTTTCCGTGCAACCCTGGATTAGCGTGATCACTTCACGAACATCCGATCGTTTCTTGCATAAAATTGCCCCTTGATCATGATCGCTAACGGTACTCCCGATATGGGTTGGTCTTTGGGCATATCCTTTTGCGCATGGATATGAAGATGCGGCTCGCCGCTGTTGCCTGAATTGCCAATTTCGCCCAAGTTCATGCCAGTCGTCACTTCGACACCCTCAGCAACCAGAACGCTGCCGTTTCTGAAATGCGCCATGACAATAAAGAAGTCCCCGCAGTCGATGATGACATGGTTTCCGAGCATGTTCGCCGGATCCATTTCCGGGACCATCATATCCGGGATGCCATCAACCGCCGCCGCAACACGACCGCTGCAAGGGGCCAACAACTTGGCTCCAAAGGCATAGTATCGCTCCGGCTCCCTTGGCTGCAGACCATTCGCTCGAAGACCAAGGGCATTGATCCGAACGATATCAAGCCCCTTGCTTTGCCCACGCCACGCAGCAAAGCGGGGCACGCTGGTATCCAGTGTCATGAAGTGATCGTTTACGATGCGATTGGAGCCGCCTTGGACGACAAGGTAGGTTCCATTTTCAAGAGGCGAAGCGATGTCCACCACGTCCATCTCTGAGGGCGTCTTGCCGACAATCGAGTATACGCCGAGATATGACCCATAACCTGTCAGTAAAATGACAGCGCCAAGAACACCCACTCCGATCCAGTCGGAACCACCACCGACGCGGTTTCTGACCTTGCGGTGTCGGAATGACCCGAAAGTGACCAGGACGAACAGCACCCCATAGAGATACGGCGTCCACCACGGGATCATCATCCACATCCCAACAAGACCGACAGCCACCAGCAAAAATCCGACGCAGACGATTTGCAAAGCATATGCCAATGAATTTCGGGCAGGGAAAAGCGCAAGCCACAAAAGCAGAAAGACCGGCAAGGCGATTTGCGGGAGCAAGGTGATAATCATCGACGTCTTGCCTCGCCGGTCACGGGCTTGACTGGTCCAAGCTGCAGGAGCGGGAAAATCGCGAATGCGATCTGTCCGAGAAGACCGAGCTGCGCCTTGGGTTCGAGATAGAGCGCAAGATGTTGCAGCAGGCGCAGATTCATGAGGAACACGGATAGCAACGCCTCTGCACAAAGTAGCAAAGCAAACGCGGTCAAACCCATTGTAACTCTGGTGATCACGTGTTTTGGAACAGAAAAGCTGTGGATGATCCATCTGGAAACGAACCATGACACGAGCAGCATGAAAGGCAGCTCGATCAGGACCGCTTTGAATTCTCCCACGGCAGGCGCAACCGTGAGGGATCTGATGGTTCCCAGTACGAATCCGAAAGAAAATACGAGCATGAAGTACGACATGCCTGCTCTCGCTCCGGCAATCATTGCTGGTGGGGCGGTCATGACTGGATTATGACCGCTGACACCGGTCGGCGCAACGATTGCGGCATCGGATCGGCATAGCCGAACCGCACCAGAAGATTTGGCCTCGGCTCAGATGCACCGACTGCCCCCAACAGATCCGAGCGGAAGGCAGGCACTTCGGTAGGTTGGTTCAGAAACGCATGTTTCATCCCCATCGCCGTCGCCTGCAAAGCAAAGCGCTGATAGCTTTGGCCTGCCTTGACCCAGTGCTCTTTGTCATTCTTTTCCGCCAGAAAGACGGCAAGCCCGGACGAAGACCGCACCTGTCTGACGCATTTTTCATTTTCTGACTTGGCAGAAAAAACCATGCCGAAAACTGTTGGTGCAATCCATGAAGGCAGTGTCGGATTGCCGGAGCAGGCAGCGTAAAGGCCATCACCGGTGGCGATCGCAGTGCGCGCATTGAACCGAAGCCAGGATTTCAACTCTGCCACAAAATCCGGGTCCTCGACCTGCACCGTATTTGCCGCCACGATCAGGTCTTGCAGTTCGTCCATCTTTGGTCTGTCCGAAACAAGGACGACGCGGCAGCCCTCGATCGAGGCCGCTTCTTCAAGATGTCGCAGATCCTCTGCGGAAACGGCACGACCGTTGTAATCTGATCGTGTGCATTGCCGATTCAGAATCGCATCAAACCAAGCGTTTGGACCACCCGTTCCTTTTGCCAGCGCAACGCGAACCTGACCATCGCCTGCCGCGTCGAATTCGATCGCGGCACTTCGGCCTTCAGCCTTCGCAGCAAGCGAGAGGTTTTCGGCAGCGCATCCGAGGCTGGCAAAAACATGGTGGTCGTCGGGATCAACAACCGGCGTCCGACGAAAGAAGTCAGGTGCAATCACCACGTCGGTGCCGGACCTTGAAAACATCCATGGCTGTGTGTTGTGACCATTTGCAGCGTGGATTGCGTGATGGACAAGATACTCGAGATCGGACCCCGCTCCAGGAGCAATTGGAGCCGAACTTGTCGCAACCGCCTGTTCATACGATGGAGCACGTAGCGTCCAATATCCGGCACCGCCGACGGCGGCTGCCGTGCCGATGCCTGCCAACAAGTTTCTTCGCGATACCATTTTCGAACCCCTCGGATGGCCGACCTTTGCAAGATTGCATCTGTCAGAATGGTCATCATTGATCTGGATCAGCCACACCCCGTACAAATTCCGAAATCGCCCCAGCGATATCAGCATCGTGACCCAGCCAGATGTGCCCGCCTGTGGGAAAAATGATGAGGCTTGCCTGTGGAATGCGTTTCGCCAATAGGCGTGCGGTGGCGGCAGTGCCAAAAAAGTCATCCTCGCAGGAAACAATCAACGTCGGTGCGGTTACGCGCTCATAGCTGGTTTTCGACGGCGTGCCCGCCCAGTAGCCGTCAGTGCGTAGCCCATCGATCTTTCGGCTGATCGGAAATAGTTGGCTGAGGATTACCTCCGCCCGTTGGCGCTCTTGCGGCACAACTTTGTCCAACAGCACAGGATCGGTCGCAAGCAAGGTCCGCAACATCTGTCGTCGCGTGATCTTTGACAGTGTCCAGAACCACCAGTCGGACCCCAGCACGGCCCCTACGGCCAGCCTTTGCAGCGCGGTGAATGCGACGGGATTGCGGTTGGTGAGATTGGCAGCGGGGACCAGAAGCACCAAATGCGAGCACCTGTCAGGATGGCGCAGAGCGAATTCGGCAGCAGTCAGCGCACCCGCAGACCCACCGACTACCGGAATGCGGTCCAGCCCGAGATGGTCTAGCAGTTCGACCAGAACATCGGCCTGATGCGCTGGCGACGCGTCATCGGGAAAGGCACTGCGCAGATAACCAAAACGCGATGGCGCGATGACTTGATGCCCGCGATGGCGCAAGGTTGCAGCAAAAAGCAGACCTTGGTCAAACCCTCCTCCGGTGCCGTGGATCATCATGCAGGTTGGACCGTCACCCGCAACGGCATACTCCAGCGCGCCTGCGCTTGTATCAATGAGGCTGCTTAGACCGTGCAAGCGCGTGTCGGCCTGCGCGCGGGCCTCGCGAAACGCTCCAGCTGAATAGCTGCCGCCAGCCACTGCAAGACCAGCAACACCGGTCAAAAACGTCCGGCGGCTGCTCATTGAACGACACGCGACAAAAGGGTTTCGAGTTTGAATTGTTCGATCATCGGGATTTGTCCAGCAGGATTGGATCGGACAGGGTGTTTATGTGCGCCAAAACGTCTTGCCTCAAGATATTACGCGTTTTTTGCACTTCCTCGAACAGCGGGCTGTGGGCCGAGCTGCCAAAGGTGTAAAACCCCTTCATCGGTATCGCGGCTTCCACGTCAGCAAGGCCCGTGGCGACAGTACTGCTGGAACCATCCGGCAGCACATAGGCGACCGTCGCACCGGGAAAGCCGTATTCCGTGAGGAAGTCATAGAGCATATCCTGCACTTGTCTCAGCAGATCATCCGTCCAAGCAGGTGAGACCAGCATCGCGGTCGCAGCCACAACAGCGACCCGAGCCACCGACAGGATGAGGCTACCCATTACCTTCGCCCCTCGTTTGTGCCCGGAATGACCCTTGTCACCGCCCCGTCACGCGAGAACATCGTGGCTCGGTTTAGCCACACCACCACCACGGACACAGCAACGAGGATCCAGGTGTCATGGGGCTCCGCATCCGGCCAGAACGGATTGATGAGCTGCCAATGGAAGAGCATCGGCCAAAGAAGACTACCGCGTGCATTGTTGAAAAGTGGCGTCACAAGTACCGCCAGCGTGATGTTTCCTATGAAAAAAGGCGTGAAGTTCCACCCGCTCTGAACCGTGCCGGACAGGTAGAAAGCCGGCAGGTGCCACAGTCCCCAAACCATCCCGACGATCAGGCCCGCCCAGATCGGGGCCATCTGACGCTGCAGCAGCGGTTGGGCCACGCCACGCCACCCTAACTCCTCGATTGGGCCGAGAGAAAGCATTATGAACAGAACCGTGATCATCGGACCGACGCCTTCCGGCGGCAGAGGGGCAAGTACAGGGCCGCCCTTGATCACGGAACCGGCCACAAAGACAAGCGGCAGGCCGATCATCACAAGCGTCGCCCAAACGAGTGAACAGCGCCAGAGCAGCAGCCGCGACAGGAACAACTTGATACCTGCCCATCCTCCGCAAATCGCAACAAGGATGAATGCCGCGAATGCGGGTCCCCATGTAGCGAGGAAAAAGAAAGGATGCGAGCTGCTAATTTCACCGAACATGGACACGGCCAGTTTGGGAAAGAAGATGTAAAAGGAGATCAATCCCCAAGTGATTGCAAAGGTGATTGCCACGAAAGGCAGTAGGGCAGCCGACTGGATGGGTCGTCCCGGCAGTCGTTGTAAAAGCGCCATCTCAGTCTCTCCTGTGCAGCTATTATGTGCCAATGCGTTTCAAGAGGCTCGATATTCGTTCTAGATGTTATGATATTGATCAATTGGCGTTCGGCACGGTGACGCTTTCGGAAATATTTTCCCGGATATTCGCTGTAATGTGCATTATGGGGGGCTTTCAGCTCGGCCAAGATTATCTGGCGAAAAAGCCCGTCAGGCTTGCAGGGAGCGGCGCAAACCGGTTCTGCGCACGTTCGCTGGCTTGTCTTACTGCATGATGCTTAATGGCCGGTGCTGCCGCTGCATAGCAACATAGAAGTATACGCACCCGCAGAATTCTTCGCGTTGCGCGCGCACGCAGCGCGAACTTGATACCTCCGGTGTGGGCTCACTACAAACATTGATCGATCTTGCTTTCGTCGCCCCTAGGTTGTGCATAGTCAATCCATCATGCGCCAAAAACGGTCGTTGTCGCCGGTGACAGAAACATATGAGTTTTGGCCAAATCAGCGCGAAGGTCTTTGAAGAAAGAGATAACCTCGTTTCTCCTTTACGATCTCCCACTGGTCGTCATGACCGATTACAACGCGCTTGAACCCCGGGATGTTCTTTTTTTCATCGGCAATCAAGCACCAGCCTGGTCTGTCGACATGATCCAGTACGCCGCCGAGCACTTTCAGCCGGTCCGGCTCAGCGAGCATGTGAAGTGTCCTGTCGATCAGCACGACATCGAACAACCCTTCCGGCTCAAATTCGGTTATGTCCGCAACGATTCCCAGGACATCGAGATTTTCTTCATTTGACACGGCGTTTAGGTCACAGATACCGCTTGGTGACAGATCTACAGCCACCACACTGTGACCGGCGCGGCCAATGAAAATTGCGTCTCGACCCTGGCCACATCCAATGTCCAAGACACGCAACTTCTTGCCGGATTGTGCGGCAAAAAAGTCCACGAAGATCTGTGTCGGCGCGCCAAGTGCGGCAGGTGTCTGTCGATAGAGCTGTTCGTAGTCGTATGTCATAAAGGCGGCGTAGCATGTCCGAATGCACTTGGCTAAGTGTAACATTTCGTGAGTACGCCCACAGCCGGATCGTTCACGACAAAAACCCCCTGTCAAAACCTACCGGCCAAAAACGGTGGTATACGCACGTTTTTACACGCAAAACCTATCCGGAATCGCAGATGGCTAAAGCGCGGTGGGTCGTTATCAGTTCTGATGTCGGCTGAGCGGACAAGAAGGCTTTCGCTGCAGTTGCGCGAATGGCCGCTATCGAATGTGGCATAAAAACTAAAGTTCCAATGGACGCATTACATCTTCGTTTGACTGTTCCAACCATTTAGGGCCAACAAACGCCAGCCGAGCTAGTGTTCTGCTACAATCGTCAGCAATGCTCCAAGGGCAATAACAATATCTACACGCCCCTTATGCTCGGGGCATTTATCAGAAACTGGCGAACAGGCACCCTATACCACTCAAAAGGCCAAGAAAAACCGCCGGCGGTGGTATGTGCAGTCCAGTTAAATGTAAGTTTGGTCAGCCCTAGAGGGTAACCCCCCCCATTTTTAATGGGGCTCAGCCATAGAATTCACGCGGCTGTTTTCAGTTTCATGGCGGGTGTGATGCCGCCAATGCCCATGTTGGGTCGCTCGTTGTTGTAAGTCCACAGCCATTCCGTTGCCTGGTCTTGCGCCTCCTTGATGATTTCAAAGATAAATTGGCCCAACCATTCACCGCGAACTGTGCGATTGTAGCGCTCGATACAGGCGTTCTGCTGCGGCTTTCCGGGTTGGATGTATTCAAGCCGAATGTTGCGTTTTTCGGCCCATGCCATGAGCGTACCACTGATATATTCGGGTCCATTGTCCACACGAATAACTTGCGGCTGACCGCGCCACTCGATGATCTGGTTCAAGCTGCGCACGACGCGTTCCGCAGGCAACGAGAAGTCCACTTCTATGCACAATCCCTCGCGATTGAAGTCATCCAGAACGTTCAGTGTTCTGATCGAACGCCCATCTGCAAGCTGGTCCGCCATAAAATCCATCGACCACGTCTCATTGGGCCTGTCAGGCACCACCAGAGGCTCAGGCTTGTCCCTTTTCAGCCGTTTCTTTGGCTTGATCCGCAGATTTTGCTCCAGCTCGCAGTAGATCCGGTAGACTCGTTTGCGGTTCCAGCCATAGCCTTGCACGTTGCGCAGGTACAAAAAACACAGGCCAAAGCCCCAGTTGCGCTTGTTTGCGGTCAGACGTCCCAGCCAATCGGCGATCTCTTCATTCTCATCGCTCAGGATTGGGCTGTATCTGTAGCAGGTCTCGCTGATCTCGAACGCTCTGCACGCCAACGCGATGCTCACTCCGTACCGTGCGACCGCATTCACGTCCATCTCTCGTCGCAAAGACGGCCTTAACGCTTTTTTTCAAGGGCTTCCTTCAGCAGATCGTTCTGCATGCTCATCTCGGCATACATGTGCCCCAGACGGCAGTTCTCTTCCGCCATATCCTTCATCTCGGAAATTAATGACGCATCCATCCCGCCAAACTTCGCACGCCACTTAAAAAAGCTGGCGCTGCTCATTCCATGCTCACGACAAAGCTCTGAGACAGGCACACCGCCCTCCGCCTGCTTCAACACCGCCATGATCTGCGCGTCGCTGTATCGTCCATTCTTCACCGTAAATCTCCTCAGATATCTTGCCGAGAAAATTCTATTTGTGAACACCGCTAATTTTAGGGGGGATTACCGGGGTATCATTGTTCATGGTGACAATTTTGTAAAATAATTACAAATATATAGATGGTAAGTGTGAAGACGTAGGGGCACCATATTCCGGTTTTTTAACGTTGAATGACATCCGATTATACTCTTGGGGCTTTGCTCGAGATCGTCTGCCTATTGCCTCCTTACCAACTCCGAGCGCGCGTCCGGAGAAGGTATAATTTTTGTGGCAAATAAGAAAACTTTGAGGTGAAACGATCGGGGATATCCTAAGCGACATCACTATTCGGAACCTTTTGTCCAAGGAACCAGACAAAGTCAGGGGCTTTCACGGTCTGCCTTTTCTTCAAAAAAACGCGTATCAGCTTCTTTGCCGGAATAGGCATAGTGTTCTGACGTGTCAGGCGATCCGTGCGGTGATGTTCAGATATGCTTTTCCGCTTCAATTAATCGTGGGCGGCCATGTGTTTGTCAACACGCCGGGCGATCAGGTTGATCCCCTGTTCAATCTGGTGCGCCGGGATTGACGAGTACCCCAGGCGGAAGAAATTCACCGGGCCATCTTGACCCGCAAAGAACGCGGCACCTGGTTCGATCATGACCCCGTCCTTCAGGAGGTCTTCGGCCAGCACCGTTGTATTGATCCCATCAGGTGCCTTGATCCACAGGCTTGAGCCACCAAACTTGGCGGCTCCTGCCAAAGTCAGGCTTGTGTTGCCGATTGCGTCAAGCACAGCGGCGCGGCGGACTGCAAGTTTCCGGCGCATGTCACGGATCAACAGGTCGTAGTGACCCTGAGCCAGAAAATAAGCCGCTGTGCGCTGCAAATGGCCGGGCGGATGGCGCAGCATCATGGAGCGCAATTCCCGGGCTTCGGCGATAAATTCGCGTGGCGCGACCAGATACCCCAGGCGCAATCCCGGGAACATCGCTTTCGAAAAGCTACCGACATAGATGACCCGCCCTTGCCGATCATAAGATTTGAGCGCCGGGCTTGGCGGTTCGATGAAACTCATTTCGAAGTCATAGTCGTCCTCGATGATCACAAAATCTTTTTCCTCGGCATCCGCAAGGAGCTGCGACTTGCGCGCCGTTGGCATGGTCACCCCGGTGGGTGCATGATGGCTTGGCGTGATGAATACCGCCCTGGTTCCGTCGGGGATGTTCTGAGGGGGCAGACCGTGTTCATCCACATCCACGGTATTCACATTTGCTCCGCACCACGTCAGCGCCTGCAACGTATCGGGATATCCGGGATTTTCGCAGACGGCGTTCAGGGGCTGCCGGGTCAATAATTCGATGGCCAACCAAAGCCCATTCTGCGCGCCCACGGTGATAAGGATCTCATCCGGATTTGCGGAAATGCCACGCCGCGGCAAGGACCGGCAGCGGATATAGTTCACCAATAACGGATCATCCAGATCAGCCATGTCGCCCGCCATATCGATGAAGTCGAGCCGCCCCATCGCCTGACGGGAGCAATCGCGCCACGCTGCGTAGTTGAAAAGAGACGCATCCATTTGCCCATAGGCAAACGGATAGGGCAATTTGCGCCAATCAACCGGTTTCACAATCCGTCGACGTTCGGTCAAAGAACTTGCCAGAAACGCCTTCCAGTCCAAGGCGTTATCGTCGCAGTCTTTTTCAACGGCCGCTCCAACGTTGGTGACAATGTCTGTTGTGGCAACGACATAGCCACTGCGGTTCTGGGTCTCCAGATATCCCTGGGCCACCAATTCAGAATAGGCCAGCGTGACGGTCATCCGGGCGACGCCCAGATACTCGGCCAGTTTGCGCGACGACGGCAAATGGGTACCGGGTGCTGCATGACCTGACTGGATGAAAGACACCACAGTTTCCCGAATTTGGGTCTGAATTGGGCGGTGGCCTTTGCGATCCAGAAAAAACGATTCTGGGGGGATGCGGGTTGCTGGCATGTCAGACACTCGCAAACTGACTGGTCTAAGTCAAATTCGAATCTGGCCCTTAGCACAACCAGTGGCTTGCATTAGCCTACGAATTCTTGGTGGGGGCCGGGAGACAAACCTCATCAGGTTACGTAGCGTAAAGAAGCGCTCATCAATGAGGAGGATTCCATGACAATTATCACCCGTATAACAACTGTTGCTGCCGTCGCGGCGGCGGCCGCTCTGCTGAGCTTTGGCACTGCTGAAGCGAAAAACTTCAAGGTAGCCGTTGGCGACAGCGGCGGAAGCAGCCAGGAAGCAACTGGCAAAGGCTTTGTTGCAGCCCTTGAGGAACTGTCTGGCGGCAAGCATACCGCGACCCTGTTTCTAAACGGCCAGCTCGGCTCTGAACAGGACACCGTTAACGAAGCAGCCATCGGCACTCTGGATATGTCGATCCTCGCCATCAACAACGTCACACCATTCTCGCCAACCGTCGGCGTGTTCTCTTTGCCATATGTAATCCTGAGCCTTGAAGACGCGGAAAAGCTGACCCAGGGGCCCATCGGCGCTGAATTGACAGAGAACACCATCAATGATGCCGGCGTGCGCATCATCGCATGGACCTATACGGGTTTTCGGGTTCTGACGAATTCAAAGAAGCCGGTTAAATCCGTGGCCGACCTGCAGGGGCTGGTAATCCGCGTTCCCAAAAACGAGATCATGATCGACACCTACAAATCATGGGGCATCAGCCCGACGCCGATGGCGTGGTCAGAAACCTTTGCGGGTTTGCAGACCAAAGTTGTTGATGGTCAGGACAACCCCTACACAACCATCAACGCGATGAAGTTCTATGAGGTACAAAAGTACGTCACGAACATCCGCTATATCTTCTCGATTGAGCCGTTGATCATTTCCGAACAGGTTTTTCAGGAACTCTCAGCCGAAGATCAGGCCATCGTTCTGGAAGCGGGCAAAGCAGCGACAGCCGCTTCTGCACAGTTCCTGCGTGAAAAAGAAGCCGAGATCAAACAAATCCTGATCGACGAAGGCATGGAAATCACAGACCCTGAAAACAACGAAGAAGAGTTCATCAAGCTCGCAACAGAGGCCGTGTGGCCAAAGTTCTATGACAGCATCGGCGGCATCGAAAAGATGAACGCTGTGCTTGCTGAAATTGGCCGCGACCCGGTCTCTGAGTAAAGCGAAAACAGAAACAAAGAAAAGCGCCTTCGGGCGCTTTTCTCAACCGATAGCGAGGGGCCAATGACAAGATTCTGGTATGTAATTGACAATATAGAGAGCTACATCTGTCGCACCTTGCTTGCGATTTTTGTCTGCCTTTTGTTCTTGCAGGTGATCGTTCGGACATTGTTCGATTTTTCTTTCTCATGGGTCGAAGAGCTTTCGATCTACATGTTCGTCTGGTTTGTATTTTTTGGGGCGAGCTATGCCGCCAAGAAAGGCGCGCACAACCGGGTGACCTTCCAGTTCAAGTTCCTGCCCCCTAGTGCGATCAAATATATCGAGGCTTTTGCAGACCTGTTCTGGATCTTTTTCAACGTCTATTTTGTGTATCTGTCGATCGATTTTATCTTCAACAAGATGAACAAATTCCAGTCGTCGCAGACAATGGGTTTCCACCTAAGCTGGGTCTATATCGTTCTACCGATTGCGTTCTCACTGATGACGTTCCGCGTTCTGCAGGTGAACTACAAAAAAATCATTCTGGGTGAAGATTTGCGCGATCCTGATGCCATCGATCTCGAACAGGTGCGCGCCGGAACTGCAAATCCTGAGCAGGAGAAGACATAATGGAATCTCAGATCATTCTCATCCTTTTCGGGGGCTTCTTGCTTTTGATGTTCATCGGGGCCCCGATTACTGTGGCCTTGGGTGTTTCGACACTGATCTCGTTCATCTATCTTGGTGAAAACCCGATCAAGTTCGTCCAGATTGCCTATACTTCTGTTGGCTCGTTCCCGCTTATGGCGCTGCCTGCGTTTATCCTTGCCGGGGCGCTGATGGAGGCCGCAGGTTTGTCACGACGGCTTATCAATGTAGCCGAAAGTTTCGCAGGCCCGTTCACGGGCGGCATGTCCGCGGCGACTGTTTTTGCCTGCCTGTTTTTTGGTGCGATCTCAGGCTCCGGTCCGGCCACAACGGCTGCTGTGGGCATGTTGATGATCCCCGCAATGATCGAGCGCGGGTACGGTCGGCCCTATGCGTCCGCCATCACGGCATCCTCGGGGGGGCTTGGTATCGTAATCCCACCATCGATCCCGCTGATCATCTTTGGCATCGCAGCCCTTGGCATGCCAGCCCCACCCGAAGCCGTCGAGCAGTTCGGCCAGTTCCAGACCGTTTCGATCCCCAAACTCTTTATTGCAGGCTTTATGCCCGCATTCCTGATCGCGGGCAGCTTGTTGTTCATGAATTACATCCTGTCCAAGAAACGCGGCTACAAGGGGTCATCGGAAGGGTGGTCTGCGCGGCAGATCTGGTGTGAGCTTTACCGTGGCTTCTGGGCCTTGATGGCACCCGTGGTCATCCTGGGTGGGATTTATTCAGGCTTTTTCACACCAACCGAAGCTGCGATTGTCGCGATCTTCTATACGCTGATTGTGGGGGCGTTTATCTACCGTGAACTAAGCTGGAACAAGCTTTTCACAGCCCTCGAAACCACCACCTGGCTGACGGGTCGGGTCTTGCTGATCATGTTTACGGCAACCGTGTTTGGCCGCTTGTTGGTGGAAAACCAAATTCCCGCCATCATCGCAAACGGAATGCTGTCGGTTACCGACAATATCTATATCATCTGGACGCTGGTGATCTTCTTCCTGCTTTTTGTGGGGATGTTCATGGAAACACTGGCCACCATCCTTATCCTGGTGCCGGTGATGTTGCCGGTCGCCTATAGTGTCGGTATCGACCCGATCCACTTTGGGGTGGTGATGGTCTGTTGCCTCGGCATTGGTTTCCAAACCCCGCCATTGGGGGAGAACCTGTTCATCGCCTCGGGCATCTCGAATATTTCGATTGAGAAGATTTCGGTGGCGGCGCTGCCGTTTGCCTTCATCAACACAATCGCGATTTTCGTCATCGCCTTCTTCCCTGACATTTCGCTGTGGCTGCCAAGGTTCTTTGGATATTGAGCCGCGATCAGAAAGGAATTTCCTATGAAATCAACAATAACCCACATTCTGTTCGCAACTGACCTGTCCAGGCATTCGGCCTATACGATGTGTCATGCAGCGGGGCTGGCGGCGGCAACCGGGGCGAAACTTCATGTGTTGCACGTGGTTGAGCCGATGAGCGACGACGCCAAGATCACCATGCAGATGTTCATGCAGAGTTCCCAGTCGAGCGAAATGGCGATGCAGTCCCGGCACGACCACGTCAAGGCGATCCTGGCTGAGCGTCAGAAGAGCTTTTGGGCGCATGTGCCGGAAGAAGACCGCGACATCCAGAAACAGGTCGAATCCATTGAACTTGTTGATGGATACCCGGCAGAAGCGATCCTGCGCCGAGCGGCTGAGCTTAAGTGTGATCTCATTGTTTTGGGGGCTCATGAACATGGGTTTTCCCATACGTTCCTCGGCACCGTCACAAAACGCGTTCTGCGACGCGCCAATATTCCAACCCTCGTTGTTCCCTACCGTGAAGACGCCACCTCCTCTTAACCCATTTTCCCTCTCGGAGACCTAAATGTCCAAGACCCTAACTGCCCAAGATTTGTCCGACACCTTCGATGCCTTCAATCGGCACGATGTTGACGGTGTCATGACCCATTTTGCAGATGACTGCGTTTTCTACACTGTTGGCGGTCCCGACGTGTTCGGTGCCAAAATCGAAGGGGCCGCCGCGATAGCAAAAGCTTTTTCTGCCGTCTGGGCCGGGATGAAAGACGCACATTGGGACCACCACAGCCACTTTGTCAGCGGTGACCGTGCGATTTCTGAATGGACCTTCTCTGGCACCGGCACCGATGGCATGCGGGTTGAGGCGCAGGGCGCTGATCTGTTCACCCTGCGGGATGGCATGATCATCGTAAAGCAGGCTTTGCGCAAGTCTCGCCCCCCTTTCAAAGCATAATTCCACCCTCAGATCAGGGAGACTTCGCGTGCCAGATTCTCAAAGACCCCGCCACTGGCCCCGCGCCAGCTACGACGCCAAATATGATCCGATGGTGGATGCAGGTCCCGGCCACAACCGGGACCACGCACCGACATATTGGATTGGCACGGCTGGCAAGCCACCCAAGGATGACGGCCCCGTTTCAGGCGATATGGATGTGGACGTTGTGGTCGTCGGCTCTGGCTACACCGGCCTTTCCACGGCGATCCACCTTGCGAAAGAACATGGGATCAAGGCCACCGTGCTGGAAGCCAACAAGGTGGCATGGGGGTGCTCGACCCGCAACGGCGGTCAGGCGCAGATATCTTCAGGGCGGCTCAAAAGGTCGCAATGGATTCAACGCTGGGGCGTCGATGTCGCAAAAAAGATGCACGGTGAAGTCGCCGAAGCGTTTGAATTGTTCAACGAGCTTATCAATTCTGACGACATCGACTGCGATCCGCAAACCGGTGGCCACTATTACATCGCCCACCGGGCCAAGGTGATCCCAAAGCTGGAGAAGGAAAGCGCGCTTCTCAACGAGGTCTTTGGGTACGGCAGCCGTGTCATGGGCCGCGACGAACTGCATGAAAAGCACGTCAAAGATCAAGAAGCGCATGGCGCAATGTGGGAACCGGACGGA
The DNA here is from genome assembly GCF_042611115.2 of Sulfitobacter sediminivivens. Lineage (NCBI taxonomy): Bacteria > Pseudomonadati > Pseudomonadota > Alphaproteobacteria > Rhodobacterales > Roseobacteraceae > Sulfitobacter > Sulfitobacter sediminivivens. The sequence goes on along the minus strand of NZ_JBHGAR020000039.1, from coordinate 888 downwards.
ACCAGCATTCATGCCGCAAAACTGGCCTTCTCTTACGTCAAACTTGCGCGCAAGCTGGGTGCAAAAATTCACACTGCGAGCCCCGTCATGGGGTGGAAAATTGTCGACGGCGTACATCATCTGACAACGCCGGGTGGCACCGTTCGTGCCCGTGCGGTTGCCCTTGCGACCGCCGGATATACACCACCGGGCCTGAGTGGGCGCACCAAGCACCGGCTGATGCCAATATTGTCGAATTCGATTGTGACGCGCAAACTGACCAAGTCGGAATTGGCGGAATGCGGCATTCAGACCCGATCACCGCTGACAGACACCCGCACATTGCGGCATTACTACCGGCTGCTGCCGGACAACCGGATGCAGATTGGCAGCCGCAGCGCCATTACCGGCGAGGATGCCGAGAACCCCAAACATCTTGCGTTGCTGCGCAAGGGATTGCACCGCAAGTTTCCGGCGCTGACGGAAATAGATCTGGATTACTCCTGGTGGGGCTGGGTCGATGTGAGCCATGACATGATGCCGCGCATCTGCCAGCCGGATAAGGATGAAAGCATCTTTTATGCCATGGGGTATGGCGGCAATGGCGTGATGTATTCCGCACAGGCCGGCAAACGCATGGCGCAATTGATCGCGGGCAAAGGTCAGGAACTTGACCTGCCGATCTTTACCTCACCGCTTCCAAGCCACGGCATTCTTACGCCGTTCCGCCGGATGGGGCAGAGGATGATGTACCCCTACTACTATCTTCGAGACGAAATTCTCTGACCCCCGAACCACACATTTTTCAAAATTTAGATCACCTGGAGACACACCATGAAAATGACCACCGAAGAGGCCTTTGTAAAAGTTCTTCAGATGCACGGTATCGACAATGCCTTTGGGATCATC
>NZ_JBHGAR020000038.1:0-18614 GCF_042611115.2 Sulfitobacter sediminivivens | reverse complement strand
TGCCCGGATCAACCGTTTCCAGCCGCGTGCCTTCCAGATCGGTGCCGATCTTGTGGAAATACCACCAGGGAACACCGTTGACGCCGCTGACAATCGTGGTGTTTTCCCCGATCAGGGGCTGAACTTTGGGCACGATGGGGGGCACCGAATGCGCCTTGAGCGTGATGATGACATAATCCTGCGGGCCAAGATCGGCGGGGTTCTCACTGGCCGTCACCTTGACGGTTTGGAGCGCGCCGTCTTCTTCGATTAGTGTCAGCCCCTTGTCTTGCATCGCAGCAAGGTGGGGGCCACGTGCAACAAGGCTGACATCGGCACCCGCCTGCGCCAGTTTCACACCCAGAAAACCGCCGATGGCACCGGCACCGAAAACACAAATCTTCATGGATCAGGCCCCCGCTGCCAGACCGAGCTTTTCGGCCAGTCCGATACGCTGCATCTTGCCAGTCGCCCCTTTGGGAATTTCGTCCATGATAATAATTTTGCGCGGCACTTTGAAATCCGCGATATGCGCGGCTGCAAAGCTGCGGATATCCTGTTCCGTTGCGCTTGAGCCGTCTTTGAGAACGACCGCTGCGGCCACGTCTTCACCCAGCTTGGGATGCGGCATCGCAAAGGTGACAACCTGTGCGACATCAGGGTGATCCAATAAAACGCCATCTACCTCAAGGGGGCTGATTTTTTCGCCGCCGCGGTTGATGATCTCTTTCAGGCGGCCCGTCAGGTGCAGATAGCCGTCCTTATCAAAGGCCCCCTGGTCACCCGTACGGAACCAGCGCGCGCCATCGGCTTCAAAGAAGTTCTTGGCATTGGCCTCAGGGTTGCTCTCATATCCCGGTGTGACATTTGAGCCAGAGATGACAACTTCGCCGATACCGTCAATCAGGTGATTTTCAGTCTCATGTGCGATGCGCATCTTGGGTCCTGCCGCAATACCGACAGCACCCGGCTTTTGCGCGCCACCCTCAAGCGGATTGCAGGCCATTTGGTGCGCCGCTTCGGTCATCCCGTACGCTTCGACAACAGGCGCGCCAAAGGTCTGATTCAGGGCGACCATCACTTGCGCCGGCAAGGACGCAGAGGACGAGCGTAAGAAGCGTAGTTTGGTATCCGCGATAACATCCGCATTGCGCCCTGCGCGTGTCAGGATGGCCTGATGCATGGTGGGCACAGCAGTATACCATGTTGGCTGCGCCTCTTTCATCCAGCCAAAGAATTTCAGCGCGTCAAAGCCCGGCGCGCACCAGATCGACGCACCCGATGACAGCGACGCCGCAACAGCGGCAATAAGCCCGTGGATATGGAACAGTGGCATGACATTCATGCAGCGGTCTTCCTGCGTCAGCTTCAGCGACTCTCGGATATGCTGGGCAGAGGCTGCGATATTGGATTGCAAAAGCGGCACGATCTTGGGCCGGGACGTGGTGCCGGAGGTGTGCAGGATAAGGGCGACATCATCGGCGGCTGGTTTTCTGTCTGATGGCGCTGCAGGTTTGTCAGATGACAGTGTGAAAGCGCCGGCTGCGGCTCCCTTGGGTACTGAAAGGCGAATGATATTCATGCCGAGCTTGCTGGCGGCGGCATGTGCTGGGCCGTCATCGCCATCGAGCAGGATCACCGCTTTGGCGTTCAGGTCTTCCAGATAGAACGCATATTCCTCTTCTTTATAAGCCGGGTTCAGCGGCGCGGTCGTCGCCGCTTGGGCAACTGTCATAAAGGCGGCGGCCATTTCCGGGCCATTGGGCAGCACAATTGCAACGCGGTCGCTGGCATCAATACCCATCCCGTTCAACGTGCGCACAACCTCTTGGGTCAGGTCCCGCAGTCCATCATAGCTAAGCCAGTCACGCCCCGGCGCGCCGATTGCAGGAAGCTCGCCGGAATGATTGGCAATAAGTGCCTGGAGCGTGGTTTCCATTGAAAAGTTCCTTTTACCTGTTGCAGTTCGACGGGTGGTTGGCGCTGAGCGGGCAGGCAATCATCCGGTGGCCGCCCTTTGCATAATGGCCTCTGGTGTAAATGGCATGCGTCTTAGGCGAATTCCTGTGGCGTCAAAAACCGCATTTGCAATTGCCGCGATTGTCGGTCCGGGCGAGGCTTCTCCGGCACCCAAAGACGCCGCATCCGCTTGATCCAATAATGTTACATCGATATTTGGCACATTGTCGAAACGGATGACTGGATAATTCTCCCAATCACGGGATTGGATGCCATCGCGGTCCCATTTGACCTGCTCATAAAGCGCCCAACTTGCGGCCTGAAGAAACCCGCCCTCAAGCTGTGCCGTCAACCCGTTTTCGTCAATGATCCGTCCCGCGTCGGCGACGATAATCGCATCCAGCAAAGAGATTTCGGCGCGGTCATTCACGGCGAGTTCGACAAAGACACCGACGCGGGTCATCTGGTTTTTGTATTGTGCATAGGAGATGCCTCGCCCGCAACCATCAGCCAAGCTGGGGCGCATTTCGATCTGCCGCTCCAGTTCCACCAGCACAGCTAAAGCGCGCGGGTCGTCCAGCTGTGATTGACGAAAGGCAAGCGGTGGGACGGAGTGCTGACGCGCAATTTCATCCATGAAACTCTCAAGCGCAAAGATATTGGCAGCCGCACCGAGGCACCGCATCGCCGATGTACGATGCGGCAAATCAGAAACCAGATTCTTAACCAGACGGGTTTTGGGAAATGCATAGACCGGGTCGAGATTACGATGCATGCCCGCGTGTCGCCCAAGGTTCGGCATTGCCGCGTTCGGACCGATGGGGTCTGCCCGAAAGTGATTGGCCAACAGCCGCGACGGTCCTGTTCTGTCGGGGCCGGGACGAGGGCGACCGCGATGGGTGTCACTAAAAACCTCCGCCGAATATGCCGTGATCTTACCGTCCGCCACAGTTGCAGCAAGATCCACGGCCATTGCCGGGGCGCATGGTTCCCAGCCGTGTTCATCTTCACGGGTCCATTTGAGCAATATCGGCGTCTCCGGCAAGGCCATTGCAATCAAACACGCTTCAAAAGCCGCGTCATCCGCACCGGTGTGGCCATAACAGCCAGAGCCGGGGACATGTGTAATCTCCACTTGCTCCAGAGACAGATCAAGGCCGTCGGCGATGCTCTCGCGCAGCGGATAAATGCCCTGACTGTGGCTATGCAGGATCAGCTTTTGCCCGGTCCATTGCGCAAGCGCTGCAGAGGGGGCCAGCGACCCGTGCAGTTGGTAGGGCCGCTCAAAGCGGGCGGCATGGTCGGGATCCGGATCTGGCTTTGGGATGTCCTCAGTGGTCGGCGTGGCGTCAATAACCAGAAACCTCTGTGCATTTCTGGCACGGAGTTCATCAAACACATCGATCTCTGGCAATCCGTCCCGCAGGTCCCAGTCACATGCCGCAAAAAGCGTGGTCGCGGCCTTGATGACCGGCCACTCTTGAGGTCCGGCTAGGGCTAGGAAACTTCCGTCGCGAATGATTGAGAGACCCAAGCCATTCAGGGTCTTGAGTGTCTTGGCATCAACATCGCGCAGAACCGCGCGCGCATGCGGGGGCCGGATGATGCGGGCGTGCAACATGCCGGGGCGGTCAAGATCATGAACATACACGAAACTGCCCTGCACCATATCCTTGAGCCCGCGCATTTCGGGCCGGGGCAGGGTGCTCTGGCCCCTGGGCGTTGGCAGACGATCCTGATCCACGGGTGTGTCTGAGGGGACATCGGGGATCAGGTCAATGATATCAATCCGGTGGTTGGTCCCGTTGAGGTGCAGGACGCCGTCTTTTAATTGCCAATCAGCAATCTCTCCGCCGTTCCGTGCTGCTGCCAACAAGATCACCTGATCGCGCAAGGACAAGGCAGCACAGCGCAGCGCATGCCCCGATTGTTCGATCGAATTACTGCCCGATGTGATCCCTTCATCTGGGGCATGGCCCGTGCACACAGGTGCAACGTCGATCCGCTCGTACGGCACCGTCAGCTCTTCATGTGCGATCTGGATCAACGCGGTCGAGATTCGCTGACCAATATCGACCTTGCCGGTGTGGATCAAAAGACGCCCGTCCCGCGCCGTGATCCAGTCCGCAATCAACGGATGGGATTGAAGGCTCATCGCTCGGATGCCCTTTTTACCGCGCGCAGAACCCTTGGATGGGAACCGCAGCGACACAGATGCGGGGTCAGGGCCTCGGTGATGTCAACCTTGTTAGGCTTGGGGTTATGGGAAAGCAGGGCCGCTGTCGCAACAACAAGACCTGCCGTGCAATACCCGCATTGCGCCGCTGATGTTTCCACAAATGCGCCTTGGACACGACGGCCAAGCTCGGTAGATGCAATGCCTTCTATGGTGGTAATCTCTTTGCGATCAAAGGCTTCAACGGCACTCACGCAAGACAGCACCGCCTTGCCGTCAACAAGCACCGCGCAGGCACCGCATTGCTCAAGCCCGCAGCCCAGCTTGGTGCCCTTGAGCCACAATTCATTCCGCAGCACATAGATCAACGGCGTATCGGGTTCCGACGTGACCTGATGTGTTTTACCATTGATGGTCAGCGACAAGGTCAAGGCGTGACACGCTCCCATAGAATTCTCACATCGACGTCTGCGGATTTGAACAGGTTCATCACCGGACAGCGATATTCGACGTTCTTCGTCAGGCGTTCAAAGCGCTCTTGCGATTCATCGGTGTGCACGCGGATTTTCAGCTTGACCCAGTTGAAATAAGGCCGCACGCCCTGAACACCGCGGCTGCCGCGCTGGTCCACTTCCCCGTCGGCGTCCATATCAACGGCGGTATAGGAAAACTTCATCGCCTCAGCGCAGCGGTTGATGATCACACCTTCGCAGCCCAGCAAGGACGACAATGTCATTTCCAACGGTGTCGGGCCGGTGTTTGAGTCTTTTTCATCCGTGATCACCACATGGTCGCGGACCATCATCACAGAGCGCGTCGATGCCTCATTGCGCGCGCTCACCCGGCGGATGCCAAGTGCTTGTTTGTTTGGGTCAACGCTTGGGGCCAGAAGTTCGGGATCGCTCATAAGGTCATCTCCAGTATATCAAGTCCGTGATTGCGGTCGAGCAAATAGATCAGCCCAGCATCATCCACATCGACATCATTGGACTGAGGAGGCGAGCCATCCGCACCGGGGACCATGTAATGCGCGACCTCTTTCGGCAAATAGGGGTCGGCCACATCCAGCACGCGCAAACCGCCCGCGAACCACGTGGCATAGATCAGCGTGCTGTCCAGTTTCTCGCGAAACTGATGCCCGCCAAAACGCGCCCCCGGATCGCCGATCCAGGGGCAGGCGCGCTCAGACAGGTCCCATGCGGAAATGGGCTCAATATTGTTCAGGTCGGTCACGTCCATCACCCAGACAAAGCCGTGCAGGCGGCCGGGCAGGTGGCTATGTTCCTCGTCAATGGCGATGGCAAAGCGTTTGCCGTCGATGGTGTGTTCCAGCGGCATAACCGTGTGGGTCGGCTCAGGGATTGCTTCGGGGAAGCGGTAGCTTCCTTTGACCGTTGGGTTGGTGATATCGCTTACGTCCAGAACCCGAAAACCCGCGTTCCAGACCGCTGCCCAAAGCTCATCCCCAGAGCGCATGGCGTGGTGAAGCCGTGTGCCATAGCCTGTCCATGTCGGGGTCTCGCCACCTGCCAGATGTTGCCCCGGCATGTGCCAACGGGACACTTCGGTCGGGTTTTTTGGGTCTGACAGGTCATAGATCACTAGGATATTTCCAACATATCCTTCCATCTCAGTAGAGATATAGGCAAAGTTCTTGTCCATATCGAACCTATGCACCCCAAATCCATATGTTTTAACATAAGAGAGAAGCTTGGGTGTGGTTTTATCAGAAATATCCCAGACACGGAAGCCGCCGTCGCTGTATCCACGTACCAGAGCCTCTTCCAGCTCGGGGATATCGCCCAGCTTGACGCCCAGACGCTCGGCGACCTCAATGTCCGATAGCCCTGCGTCCCGTAGACCGGCAATCTTGTCACCTTTGCGCAGAAAGTGACGTTTTGCCTGTTCGACATTGGTGATCATTATGTCGCCCACCACACGCACTTTGTGTGTGTGGGACCACGCATCCGGAGGGGCGATATGGGATACAACCATCGGATTTTGCGGATCGCGCACATCAATGATCGACGTACCCATCGGCGGATCCATGTGACCAATATAGGCGTAGCCATCCTGTACCACCACCTGTCCGCCCCCTGCGATATCCAGATGCCCCACGCAACGGATGTTGCGTTCCAGTTCCCATTCCAGTTCACGTTTCATTGGATCGGTACCTCGATTTTACGTTTGCGCCGAATGCCAAAGACAATGGGCAGGATGATCGACGCTGCAAAGGCCACCCATAGGATGTTGCCCAACGTCGACGAGAAAAGCACCATGATGTCGCCATCGGACTTTTTAAGAGACCACAAAAAGTACTTTTCAAGGAGCGGACCAAGGATCACCCCGATCAGGATCGCCGCAACATGATAGCCGGTGCGTCGCGCGATATAGCCCAGCACCCCAAATGCGAGCGCCAGATACATGTCGAACATATATTCACGCGGCACAAAGCCACCCACCAAGGTAAAGCTGATGATCATCGGAGCGAGATAGATCGTCGGGATCGTGGTCACATGGCTCATGTAGCGGCTCAGCGGCAAGATCGTGAAAATCATCACGACATAACTGACGGCCATGGCCATGAACATGCCATAGCCGACCTTTGGCTGATCCTCGAACAGCGATGGGCCAAAGCTGACCCCGTGGAATTGCATCACCACCAGCATGATCGCCGCTGTGGCACCGCCGGGGATGCCCAGAACCAGCAGCGGCACCAACGTACCGGAGGTCACGCCGTTGTTGGCCGATTCCGGTGCGATCAACCCCTCGGGATGGCCTGTTCCATACAATTCGGGCGTCTTTGAAAAGCTGCGCGACTGCTGATAGGCGACAAAACTGGCGATTGAGGCACCGGCACCGGGGATCACCCCGATAACAAGGCCGATAACCGACGTCCAGACGATGTGCCACCAGCGGGTCACAGCGATTGAAACGCCTTCGAATGTGGCGTGCCAACTGGCCTTTTTGACCTCGGCCTCATGGCTGATGATCACCCGTTTTTCGATGATGACAAAAGCCTCTGACACCGCAAACAGCCCAACCAGCGCGGGGATGAGCGGGACACCGTCATAAAGCTCTAGAAACCCAAAGGTGCCGCGGGGGGTTGCATAGACCACATCGGTGCCGATGGACCCGATCATCAGACCCAGAAACCCCGCGATCAACCCCTTGACCATGTCTTGCGCGGCGATCGAGGCGATCAGGGAAATGCCGAACAGCATGACAACAATCATCTCGACCGAGTGCATGTAGAATCCTACCCGCGCAAGGATCGGCATCGTGGCCAGAGCAATCAGTGTGGTGAGCAGGCCACCGATACAGGAAGCAACAAAGGAAATCGCCAGCGCCTGCTGGCCTTTGCCCTGTTTGGCCATCGGATAGCCATCCAGCGGCGTTGCGGCCGCACCTGCGGTGCCGGGGATGTTGACCAGAATGGCCGGAATACCCGCCCCCATCCGCGCAGAACAATAGAGCGCAATCATGAAAATCAGGCCAGTCTGAAGGTCCATCGCCAGCGTGAGCGGCATCAGAATGATAATCGTGTTGGCTGCCGAGAAACCCGGAATGGCACCCACGATCAGACCGAGGAAGATCGTAGGGATGATGACGTACCAATAGCCGATCGTCTCAACAAAGACCTCGGCCAGTATTGACGCTGTGCTGCTATCCATTTGCGAGCGCCGCCTTCATGACCGTCTCAAACCAGCCGCGCGGAAAGCGCGTATCGAAGGCCCAGATGAACACGGCCCATCCCGTCAGCGCCATGAGTGCCGAGACCATGGTGATGAACACCGGGGTACGTCCCTTTGCCAAAATCAACATGCTGCTGGTCAGAAACAGAAAAGTTGTCAGCGTGAACCCCAGCCTGTCGATAAGAACGACATAGGCAATCGTTGTGGCAAACAGCCCGATGCGACCCGAGTAGATGTCGTTCATCGTTATCAGATTGCGGAACCCCAGGGTGCCGTCGCCGCGCCGCAGCCAGAAAGCGCAGCGCACGAAGAAGATCCCGCAGACAAACAATAGTATGCCGCCCACCAGAAACGCGCTGACCTGAGCCGTCCATGGCGAATTCCAGATGGTTGAGAAGAAATAAAAAGTGAATCCCACGGCGAAGAGGGGGATTACAAGCTCACCCCCGATCTGGCGAGATGAATTTGGTTGGTCCGAAGGCATGTGACAGGTGTCCCGATGTGCGGTTTCGATGGGTTGGATCGGCGGCCGATTGACCGCCGATCCAATTTGGCCTACGCGCCGCTCAAAAGGGACTTGTAGCGTGCGCCAAGCTCTAGCATCGACTGCTTGAAGGCTTCGCATTCCTCGACACCGGCATATTGCAGGTATTCGGGTTGGCCTTTGCTGGCGACATAGGCCTCCATCAGCGCGGGATCATCGAATGTGGACTTGAAGGTCGAGGTCAGTTTCTCGAACCGGTCGGGAAAATCATCCGCCGCCTTTTTGTGGATGCCAAAGGCCCGCGCAGAAAGCATTTCCGGCAGATCCATGCCATAGGCATCATTGATGCTGGGCGCGTTGTCCAATGCCTCGCCCACAATGTTGTTGCCAAAGACAAGCAGTGTTTTGACGCTGTCTCCCGCTGCGATCACCGACCCTGAGGTCAGAACCGAGAAATCAACCTCGCCTGTGACCGCACCGGCGACCGTGCTTTTGCCGCCCTGAAGGGGGATTAGGTTGAAATCAATACCCAACTTGTCGCCCAGCGACAGTAGGCCAATCGACGCCGGGTGTGCCATGCGGCTTGTGCCAACATTCAGTCTGCGCGTCTTTGCGGCAGCGACGATGTCGTCCATTGTTTTAAGGGGGCTTTCTGCGCCCACAAACAGGCAGCAGGGATCTTTGTCGACCTGACCGAAGTAGAAATAGTCGTTGACGTCAAAGCTGGGCTCTTGCATCGCCCAGTTCAGCACCTCTGGCCCCATGTTGCCGAAGATCAGATTGTAGCAGTCAGGCGCGGCCTTACCCATGTAGATCTCGTATCCCACGCGGCCCGAGGCACCCGGATAAAAGCCGGGCTCAAAATCCGTGCCCAGCTTGGTCTTCCACACGCCGGAAAAAGCACGGAAATTGCGGTCGGCCCCGCCACCTTCGGCAGTGGGCACATAGACGTAGATGTTGCCCTCGGGAAAGCCCTCAGCCCGCGCGATATGCGGGGCGGCAAGCACCATCCCGGTTGCAGCAACGCCGGTTCCAAGAAACCTGCGACGGTTCAGATTTGAAAACTTTTTCATTGTATCCTCCCAGATCAGAATTGAGTGCAATTTATTGTCTTTTCCACGTGCGGTGCACCCGTCCGCGCGCGCTGTGTCGTATTTATCCAGAGGCTGTCGGTCCTCAGAAAATCAATTCGCTTCCTCCTGAATAGATGAGGCGAATGGCGAGAACGGCCAGAATGGCATTCAAAGCGAATTTGAAGCGCCGTTCGTCAATTCGGGCCAGCAAAAGCCGCCCCGCCAGCGTTCCCAACACGCCGAAACCGATCAGCAGCACGATCAGTCCGGCCCAGGTCGAAAATGCAAAACCGAGAAACCCAAAGGCGAGTGTCTTGAGCAGATGTTGCACTGTCATCAGCATGGCATGGCTGGCAACATGGGCGTGACGCTCCAGCTTTTGCGCTTTGACGTAGGTGGCGACAAAGGGCCCTGTGCCGCCGAAGAACATGGTCAGAAAGCTGGAAAATACGCCCGTCACCAACCCCGAGCGACGCAAGAAAGCCGGGGGCGTTGCCAGTATTGACCATAGAATGAACAGGCCCACACCGATCTGAATCCATTCCGCTTGCAGTTGCACCACAAAGGTGCCGCCGAAAAAAATTCCGACCAATGCGCCTGCGGTGAAGCCGCCAAGCAAATCCAGCCGCATGTATTTCACCATGATCGCCGCGCGCCCGACGTTGCTGCCCAGTTGCACCAATCCGTGAACCGGAATGATCGCGGCCGCCGGTAGCAGCGTCGCAAGCACTGCAAGCATCACAGCACCACCGCCAATCCCAAAGGCGACGGTGATGAATGAGCCTGCGAAACTAAACGCCAGAAGCGTTCCTGCGACTGGCCAGCCAAGCCCTGCATGTAATGCGTCCATCATGGCGTTACGTGTCCAACACTGAAGGATGAAAAAGCGCTTCGGGCTGCACCCGGCGCGTCGCCAGATGCTGGTCAACCGAGTAGCGGCAAATTGCGTCGATCTCGGCACGGTTGGCGTCAAAACCGTAGGTCCAATAATCCGGCCCCAGCGTGGCAATTGTTCTTTCCATGGACGCCCCAAGCCAAGGCAGGGACAGCCGATTGGCATTGCCCAGCCAAACAGATCGCAATCGGCCCATCGCAATGTCGCGCGCAGCGACGAAGCCGTCATAAAGGTCGCGCACAAGGGCAGGGTGCGCATCGGCCACGGATTTGCGGATGCCAATCAAATGCATAATCGGAAAGAAACCGGTCTTTTGGTGATAGGCTTGCTCGGCGCTTTCGAAATCAGGAATGAGGCGGATCAGATCAGGATGGCCATCAAGAAACGCCTGTGGCGGTTTTGGGGCGAGCAGTCCGTCAATCTCTCCGCGCAGGAGCATGTCCTGCAAGGTGTCGCCTTCGATGATGGGGTTGACGCACATCCCATCTGGCAGGCGAAGTTCCAGCCGTTCGCGGCGCACGCCCGCGTCCAGCGCGCCCGTGTGCCAATGAATGCCGTCGCAATCTACACCGTATTCGTCCGCCAGAATGCCGCGCATCCAAACTGCGGCTGTCATCTGGTATTCCGGCACGCCGATCTTGCGTCCTGCGAAATCGGCAGGACTTTCTATCCCTGATCCCGCGCGGGCAAAAAAGCCGTTGTGGCGAAAGGCGCGGCTGACAAAGGCGGGGATCGCCGTATAATCTGATCCGCCGCGCGACAACTGCAGGATATAGCTGGAAACCGACATTTCCGTGATGTCAAACCGGGCTTCCTGCACAGCCCACGGAAACAGCTTGGAGGTGGGGTGAATTTCGCTCGCGAACTGGACGCCCGGAACTTTGACGCGGCCATCATGCAGCGCCATCACGCGATCATGATCCCAAGTTCCAAGCGATAATTCCAGCATCCCTTCCTCCCATCAGAAAGCCCGCGGTGTTAAACGACTTTCACTTCCAGGCTTCCGAGTCCCTCGATGGTCAAGACCATCACATCATCCTTTTCGACGGCGGCCACACCAGAGGGCGTTCCCGACATGATGACGTCGCCTGCCGCAAGCTCAAAGTATTCGGACAGATACGAGATCATCTCGGGCACCTTCCAGATCATCTGGTTCAGGTCGGCCTCCTGACGCAATTCGCCATTTACCTTCAACTCAAGACGTCCCTGATCCAGATGTCCGGTTTCCGAGACGGGGTGCAGAGGGCCGCAGGGGGCGGACCGCTCGAAGGCTTTGCCAATTTCCCATGGCCGCCCCATCTTTTTCTGGATGCCCTGCAGGTCGCGACGCGTCATGTCCAAAGACAGCCCATATCCAAACACATGGTCGAGCGCGTTGTCCAAAGAAATGTCTGTGCCGCCGGATTTCAATGCGACAAGCAGCTCGGCCTCGTGGTGGACATCGCTGGATTGGGATGGGTAAGGGAATTCTCCTGACAGGTCCAGATTGTCAGGGTTTTTTTGAAAGAAAAACGGATCTTCGCGGTCCGGGTCGTGACCCATTTCAACCGCGTGGGCCGCATAGTTGCGACCAATGCAATAAATCCGGCGTACTGGAAATTTCGCATCAGTTCCGGTCACCGGCAGGGCGACAATCGGCGGCGTTTCGATCACGTATTCAGTCATGTGAGGATTCCCTTGGATGGATGTTTTCAGGCCAAGCTTAGGGCGAAGTCACAACAAGATCAATCGCAACCAATATCATCGTGAGGTAATAAATATATTGAAGAAGGTGATTGATCAGTGTTAATTGAACCAATATGGATAATTTGGTTGATCAATCTGTAGATGGTTTGGCTCCGCTTGCGCGGCGTGAATCCTCTGAAAGAGTGAATGACATCGCGGCCTTACGCGCCTTTATTGTCGATGGGAATTATGCTTCCGGGGATCGGCTTCCGTCAGAGCGGGAGCTGATCGTCGAGTTGGGGATGAGCCGCAATGCGCTGCGCAAGGCGCTGGATGCGCTGGACCATGATGGGACCATCTGGCGGCATGTCGGCAAGGGAACCTTTGTGGCGGCACAAGATGGTCAGCCAAACGTTGGGGCGATTGAGCAGCTAAGCCGGCAAATGACGCCCGTCAGAATGATTCAGGCGCGACTTTGCATTGAACCCTCGTTGGCCCGTGAGGCGGCGATCCATGCGTCTCGAAGCGCCATCGTCCAGATGAATCAAGCCAAAGATGCGGCACGGGCTGCGAGCACTTGGGCCGAATACGAAACCCATGACGATCTGTTTCACAGAAGGGTAGCGCAGGCATCGGACAACATTTTGCTGCTGACGCTCTTTGATCACCTGAACGCCGTGCGGCGTGCCGTGTCTGGCGGCACTGTCGTGCGGGCCACGGCGCGCCCGACCGCAGAACATACCAGTTTCGATGAACATGACCGGATCGCCGCCGCAATCGAAGCGCGTGACCCGCATGCGGCGCATTTGGCGATGCGTGGTCATATTGGATCGGTCTCGCACAGACTTTTTGGAGAGGTGTGACAGCAGGACACAAGGTGGGGGTAACAAGGCGAAACGTCGGACCCTCAGAAAAGACATTTCGGTTTCATTCTCAGGGAGGAGAATTACGATGACATTTCTCGGTAAACTGGCTGCATTAGCGACCGCCGTGCCGGTCGCGATCTCGATGATGGTCTCGACGGTGCAGGCGGAACCCATTCGGATTGCTCTGGCTGAAACGCCTTCGGACGAATTGGCCGCGTTCTTTGTCGCATTGGATCGGGCCAAGGCAAACGGTCTTGACTACGAGTGGACTGCGTTTTCGGACGAGGAATTGGCCATTCAGGCGGTTCTGAGCGGCCAGATGGATATTGGCTTTGGCACACCATATGCAGCAATGCAGCGCTCAAAAGCGCCGCTTCGAATCGTGTTCCAGCTGTCTAAGCTCAAGTTCTTTCCCGTAACCACCAAGAAATACAGCAGTCTGAAAGACCTTAACGGTGAGCCGATCCTGCTGCATTCGCGTGGCGGCGGCACGGATTCGATTGCAAACGTGATCGAAGACCGGGTTGGTATCAAATTTGGTGAACGGTCTTATGTGCCGGGTTCGTCCAATCGCGTGGCTGCACTTCTTGGCGGGCGTGCGGATGCCACGATCATCGACTTGTCCAACAAAAACAAGCTGATGCGCAGCGAAGCTGCTGCGGACTTCAACGTGCTGGAAATGTTCGAAGTAGAGGCCAGCGACGAGGCGCTCTTTGGCAATCTGACCTGGATTCAGGAAAACGAAGAGCAGGTGGACATCTTTGTCAAAGCGCTGGTCAGCGTCTGGCAGGACATGCACGAAGACCCCACCATCATTCGCCGCGAAACCAACCCCGATGGGCCAATCGGTCAACTGCCAAAAGAGATCCTGGACGAGCTTGACGGATTTTACGCCGATGCGGTCGAGGGTGGTCTTTATGATCCCAACGGTGGTGGTCGCAAGGCAGCCTTGGCTGACATGGAATGGTATTCCGCGGCCGGGCAGCTTGATGGTGACGCAAGCACGCTGAACATCGAGGATTTCTGGTATCTGGCACCGCTTGATGCGGCGATGAAGTGATAGAGTAGTATCCTGACGCTGCGCCCTCGCTTGGGCGCAGCATCCCTTTCCCCGTCAACCCTCGGGACATTCATTCAATGCTCAACCGTTCCCTAATGCTAAAGCTGTTGTCCGCCCTGATCCTTTTTGGGGGCTGGGAGATCGCTGGCCGGATACCTGTAAGCTTTGCGTTTCCGACATTTCTGGAATCGATGTCCGCGCTGTGGCGCATGATCGGTGATGGCACGATGCTGGAAGCCTACGCAGAGACATTGCAGCCGCTGGTCGTTGGTGTCGCCATATCTGCGGCCCTTGGCATCGCCATCGGCCTTTGGGTGGGGTTGAACAATTTCTTCGACTGGCTTTTTTCGCCGATTTTCATCGTGATGCAGGCCGCCCCTCTTGCGGCGCTTATTCCACTTTTGGTGCTGGCTTACGGGATCGGGCTGACCTCCAAGGTCATGGTCGTGTGCATCATGGCCATGCCTGTTATCGTGCTGAACACCAGCAGTGCCGTGCGCAACACACCTGAATCAATCAAGGAAATGGGCCGCTCATTCTTGGCAAGCGATATGTCGATTATGCTCAAGATCATCATCCCCGCGGCATCACCAGTGATTTTCGCCGGTCTGCGTCTAGGTGTCTCGGCCGGGTTCATCGGGGCGATTCTGGCCGAACTCAAGATCACACCAACCGGCGTTGGCGATATCATTACCTACAGCCGGTCGATTGCCGATTATCCCAGCATGTACGCTGCCATCTTTTCGATCATCCTGCTCGCGGTTTTGTTCCTGAACCTGCTGGAACGTATCGAATCCATTCTCTTCAAAGGAAATCAACGTGGTTATGTCTCCGACTGAAATGGCCGCCGCACCGGCAATCACGCCTGCATTCGAAAGCGCGGTGTCGACGCGCAACATCTCCAAGAACTACGGGGATGTGGAGGCACTGCGCGACTTGTCACTCGAATTTCCCCGCGGCCAACTGACCTCGCTGCTCGGGCCATCCGGCTGCGGCAAGACAACCTTGCTCAAGATCATCGCCGGGTTGCTGGAACCGACATCGGGTGTTGTCGAGGTTAACGGCGAAAAGGTGACAGGCCCCGGACCGGATCGGGCGTTTGTATTTCAGGATTTCGCTTTGCTGCCCTGGGCCACCGTGATGCGCAACGTCGCCTTTGGCCTTGAGATGCGCGGGGTCGCAAAATCGGAGCGGGAAGACATTGCGGCCAGATACATCAAAGAGGTCGGGCTTGCCGGTTTCGAGCAGAGCTATCCACACGAGTTGTCTGGCGGCATGCGTCAGCGTGTTGGACTTGCGCGCGCTTTGTCGGTCGATGCACAAGTGCTCTTGATGGACGAGCCGTTCTCGGCAGTCGATGAGCAGACCCGTCGGAAGTTTCAGGAGGATTTGCTGTCGCTGGTGCAGAACGAGAACAAGACCTTCATCTTCGTGACCCATTCTATCGAAGAGGCGGTCTATGTCTCTGACCAGATTGCCATTCTGCTGCCGCGCCCAAGCCGCGTGCATGAAATCATCCGGCCCAGCAGTTTTCGCAACAAGGGTGTGGAAAACATTCGCCGCGATTCAGAATATCTCGACATTGTTGATGATATCTGGGCGTCGTTGCGGACCTATGTGGAGTAGGCGCGCGCCATGAAAGTTTTTGGATATCATTTGCCGGGCATGTCGTCTTTGCTGGTCTGGGGGCTCCTCTGGGAGATCGTCGGCCAGTTGAAACTTACCTTCTTTGTGCCACCGCTCTCCAGGGTAATGCTGACGCTTTTTGAGGTCATCGGGACCCCAGCATTCCAGAAGGCGCTGGCCGAAACAGCCTATGCGTTCGGCGCGGGTGTCTTTTTTGCAATCATCATTGGTATTCCTGTGGGTATTTTGATGGGCAAAAGCCGCCTGTTGGATGAACTGCTGCTGCCGTGGGTCAATGTATTTCTAAGCGCCCCGCTGACTGCGCTGGTGCCAGTGCTGATGGTGCTGTTTGGCTTTGGCATGAAATCAATCATCATCACCACGACGCTTTTCGCGATCTGGATCATCATTCTGAACTCTCGTGCAGGAGTGAAGCAGATCAACAGATCGCTGGTAGAAATGGCGCACAGCTTTGGTGCCTCGCCTTTCAATGCGTTCTTCAAAATATACTTCTGGGCGGCGCTGCCGGAAATTCTGGGCGGTGTGCGCATCGGCATCATCCGCGCGGTGAAGGGTGTGATCATTGGACAGCTGTTGATTTCGATCGTGGGTTTTGGCGCATTGTTCGAGCTATATTCTGCAAACTTCCTGATGTCGCATTTCTGGGCGGTGCTTTTGGTGCTCTTTGCCCTAGCCTTCACCATATCAGAATTCCTCGCCTATCTTGAGCGCCGGGTCGCCTATTACGCCGCAAAACGGTGAGAGGGCTTTAGCCAAATCCATCCGGTTTTTGGGCGCAGATAGTGCGATTGCAAAGTGGACTCTTTGGCCGCGAAAGGGTACGGGGCAGGGAGGTAAGCAAAGGTAAATCAAATGGCTAACAGCACGTCTCCCGACATCATATACACCAAAGTTGACGAGGCACCGCAGCTTGCGTCTGCGTCCTTGTTGCCGATCATCCGCGTCTTCGCGACAGCGGCGGGTATTTCCATCGGGACAAAAGATATTTCGCTGGCCGGGCGCATCATTGCCGCCTTCCCTGAGCGTCTGACAGATGCGCAGCGGCAGCCTGACGACCTCGCGGAGCTTGGTGAACTGGTGAAAAACCCAGAAGCAAATGTCATCAAACTCCCGAATATTTCGGCCTCGGGTCCGCAGCTTCTTGCTGCCATCAAGGAATTGCAGTCTCAGGGGTATGACCTGCCTGACTATCCCGAAGAGCCAAGCTCGGACGCAGAGAAAAAAGCCCGCGCAAAGTATGACGCGATCAAAGGTTCCGCAGTCAACCCGGTTTTGCGGGAAGGGAATTCAGACAGGCGTGCGGCGGTTGCCGTCAAGAAATACGCAATGGCAAACCCGCATTCGATGGGCGCTTGGGCATCAGACAGCAAGACCCGCGTCTCAACCATGTCCAAGGGCGATTTTCGCTCCAATGAAACGTCCGTCACCTTGAAAGAGGCACAGGCCGGTCCGGCACGTATCGAACATGCGGGCCCTGATGGCACGGTCACCGTCCTAAAAGACGGCGTGACATTCCCAGTCGGCACAATCGTGGACGCGACGTTCATGTCCGCAAAGGCACTTGATGCCTTCCTGACCGAACAGATCGACGCGACAAAGGCCGAAGGTACGCTGTTTTCGATACACCTGAAAGCGACGATGATGAAGGTGTCTGACCCCATTCTGTTTGGCCATGCGGTCCATGCGTTTCTGAAACCTGTTTTTGACAAATACGCATCGGAATTGGCTGCGGCAGGTGTCGATGCGAATTCCGGGCTTGGTACGATGTTCGCCACGCTTGAGGGGATGACCGGCGGCGACGTGATCAAGGCAGAGATTGATGCCTTGATGGCCGAGCGTCCGCCGCTTTACATGGTGAATTCGGACAAAGGTATTACCAACCTGCATGTGCCATCTGACGTCATCATCGATGCCTCAATCCCTGCGCTGATCCGGGCAGGTGGCAAAGGCTGGGGGCCGGATGGCAAGGAAGCCGACACCAATTGCGTGATCCCTGACAGCTCCTACGCGCCCGTTTATGACGAGGCGATAGCCTATTTCAAAGAGACCGGTGCGCTTGATCCGACAACGGCAGGCACAGTGCAGAACGTTGGGCTTATGGCCCAAAAAGCCGAAGAATACGGCTCGCATCCAACAACATTCGAAATCCCTGCCGACGGCACCGTGTCGATGATTGCGGCGAACGGCGACGTTATCCATGAACACCGTGTTGAAAAGGGCGACATCTGGCGCTCGGCCTCTACCAGAAAAGCACCGATTGAAAACTGGGTGCAATTGGCAATCGAGCGGCAGAAAGCGGAAGGCTGTGACGCCATCTTCTGGCTGGACGAAACCCGTGCCCATGACGCAGAACTGATCAAACTGGTCAAACCTTTGCTGGCTGCGGCAGGGGTTGCAGACAATTTCAAGATCATGGCACCACGTGCTGCCACACGCGTTTCGTTTGAGACGATCAGACGGGGTGAAACCACAATTGCTATTACCGGAAACGTGTTGCGCGACTACCTGACGGACCTGTTTCCCATTCTCGAACTTGGGACATCCGCAAAGATGCTGTCGATCGTCAAACTGATGAACGGCGGCGGCCTGTTTGAAACCGGGGCGGGCGGGTCGGCCCCCAAACATGTGCAACAGCTGATGGAAGAAAACCATCTGCGCTGGGATTCGCTGGGTGAATTTTGCGCATTGGGCGAGAGCCTGAAGTATTTCGGCACTGTGACGGGCAATGCGCGCGCCTCGATTCTAGGGGCCGCGGTCGATGCGGCCACGCAAGGCATTCTGGATAACAACAAGTCGCCGGGCCGAAAGCTTGGCCAGCCGGATAACCGCGACAGCCATTTCTATTTTGCGCTCTATTGGGCGCAGGCGCTTGCCGCGCAAACAAAAGACAGTGGGCTGGCCGATCACTTTGCCCCCATTGCCGAGGCGCTTTCAGGCAATGAAGATCTGATTGTCCGTGAGCTGCACGAAGGGCGCGGCAAGGAGGTGGATATTGGGGGTTACTACCATACCGATCCCGAAAAGACGGACGCGGTTATGGCACCATCGGCCACTTTGAACCGAATTCTCGGCAAAGGTTGATCCACACGTAACAGGGCTTTGGGTCGTTTTTATT
>NZ_JBHGAR020000037.1:0-20755 GCF_042611115.2 Sulfitobacter sediminivivens | reverse complement strand
TGCATCAATCCGGAGCATGCCTTGCCCCATCAGAACTTCAACCTGCCGAAACTTCACGACAATCTCTTCGGGCTTGGGGCTCTTAATCGCCATCTCTGGTCCTCCGCTTTCCCAACTATAGGGGCGGACCACTTCAAAGGGGGAGGCTCAGATTCAGTGGAACCAGTCACCGTCAGCAACCCCATCAGCACGGAGCCGCGCCCGCCTTGCCCGGTAACTGGGTAGGACGATCAGGATCGCGGCGGTAATCAGCAAACCGAGCGTCATAGGTCGCTCCCAGATGAAGGATACACCGTCGTACAGTCGCATCGAACGCGCGAAGTTGCTCTCTAGTATGCCACCCAAGATGAACCCGATCAACAGAGTGCCAAAGGATAATCTGCGAATTTCAAGGCCGTCGCAGAGACGCGAAGCCACGTTGATAGCAGTGCCCGAAGCAACCGAAAACTAATGCCAACGGGCCGTCTTCACAGACGGCCCATTACCGGACCATGGTGCATTGCGCCGCCAATTTACAATTTGAGCCAAAGCCTGATTTTTCTGGCCCGGGAAGTCCTGGAGAAAACTCTGCCCAAAAACAAGGGCATCTTCAGCGAGCACATTAGCACTGACGTCAGATTAGTCAGGAACAGCCCGGCCTAATTTACCATCCTGAAGTATTCCGCCCGGTAGGCGTTTTCCATGCCATTGTTCTGACAGAATCCCATATCCATATTGCTGGTCCCGTCGATCATTCCGTAGGATACAAATGACGCGCCTTGAATACCGTCGGCATTGGCTGCAAATTCGATATCGCCAATTGCGAGGATTTGCCCGCCAAAAACATTGAGCGAGGCCGCTGCGTTAAATCCACCAAGGGTCATCAGTGTGGCCCCACCGCCTGCTGCGCAATTATCGTCGCGTCCGATGCTGAGGTCCGAGGGCGAGTTAAACGACGTGGCGCTGGTGTTGGTGGTGGCGATAACCACGTCCTCAAGCATGACACCACTTGCGAATTTGATCTCGCAGTCGCTGACAAGAAGAAAGTTGGAGTAAACGCCACCTTTAAGCGTAATTTTGCCTGATCCTGCGCAATTGAACCGGTTCACGGTATTGGGCTCAAAGTGCTGTGGGGTCAGCCCGTTGCCTGTGTAAATTTTATTGCCGTCGGGATCAGCGACTGCCAGTTCCGGTTCCCATACTTCATATACGTAGCCGGATGAGATATAGGGCGGCAAATGCTCGGGCTCTGCGCTCCAGAAACTGTCGATGATGTTGGGCAGATCATTGAGCAGGCGCAGTCGGTACGCGCCAGTCCGCAGCGCGGTCTGCAGGCCCTCGTTTTTCTCGAACCCAGAATTAGGCATATCCAGGTTGTCGAGATTAGGCATGGAAACAACGGTGCCGGGCTCGAAATAGTTGTTTTGGTTCAAGCTGACATATTCATTGGAATGTATGCAGAAACCGTCCGTAAAACTATTGTTGGACTGGATGTCGACAACCTCTTCGGCCACAAATCCTTCTGTGAAGCAAGGCGGGTAGTAGGTGCTGTATACGGACTCAACACCGATATCGAAAGTATCCTTTCCGACAATACGGAGCAGCAGGTTCTGCGAAGGATTGCCACGGACTTCCGTCATCTTGGCGCGCACCTGCACCGCTGATTTTGACGTATTATTCGCGGTAAATGTTGATGTTGCTGCATCCCAGGTACCAAATTTCACGTCCGTGCTGGTCATCACGGCCTCGCCAAATATTGAAGTGGGAAGATAACTGGACGCGGTTGTCAAAGCCAAGGCGCTGGACGTAAAGGCATCGTTTTTCTCTCTGGTATAGAGCGCGGCATGCGCGGCGGTATCTGCCGCAACCTGGAGTTGGGTCCGCTCTGAAATGACTTTATTGAAGTCGATGGCGACGCCGCCCATAACGACACAGATCATCACAAAGAAAAGGGCTAGGATCGTCATGTTCCCATCTTCTTCACTCTGGAACGTTTGATCCACAGTTCGAACTGAATGATTTTTTCCTGAGTTATACATTTTAAAACTCGATTATGTGCTGGGCGCTCACACCGACATTGATGTCATTGAACGCTGATGTCATGAAGTTGAACGGCATGAGATCTGTTGCGGGAATAGAGATGTTGGTCAGAATAAACCCTCCGGAAATCGTCGTCTGGATGGCGAGCGCCGCATCCAGATAGGAAAGTCTGTCCGTGATGTAGGTTTCGACGGCGGCTGCATCATCAAGACGACCAAGCGAGAACGCCCGATTGCCGTCTTGGACAACACGAAGGATCTGGGATTCGGCGAAAAACACCATGGAGATGTTCATCACCACGGCAAGCATGATTGCGAAAATCGGAAACCAGATGACTGCTTCGATTGTCGCACTACCGTCTTCATTGCGCCAGAATGCAGACTGTCTGTTTAGTCGTGAGGGTCTGGCTCTTTCTAAAGTTCTTCTTGGCATCTTCATGTTTGGCTCACATTTCTTTGGAGGAGTTTCATTGTGAATTATCTGAAGGACATTACTGGCTAATTTTGGGTTTACAGATCACCGTCGAGGATTGCTTGTTTCAGGGCTGCCTCAAGCTCGTCGCTCACAGTCTTGTTGGCAGCCTCTTCAAGTGCTGCGCGCTCCACTGTGGGTTGCTGCGCCACCTGTTCGGTCAGGTCGGCGATATCGGTTTCGAGGTCTGCAACTGTTTCAGGATAGGCTTCAGCAGCCTCCTTCTCCAAAGTCAGATCACTAATCGTTTCCTGAGCTGCGAGCAGATCGTCTCTTGCGGTGTTCAGATCAAACACCTGTTCCGCGGTGCGGTCCACTTCTGGGATCGCTTCCAAATCCGCGATTGTACCTGTTAGGCCATCCACAGCGCCATTTGCCGCTTCGAGATCAGCGTCGATATTGGCAGTTTCACGAGGTTCAGGAAGGTTGGCCAGTTCCGCAATTCTGTCCGCCAGTGCGTCGTTAAGTACGGCCCCGTTGTTCACGGCATCCCGATAGGCTGCGATGCGACCAATGCGGGAATTGGCCGACGCGTTTTGAAAGGCGTTTTCATTTGCGTTCCACGCGTTGAGTGCGCCCAACTCAGACGGATGCACCCCCAAAAGTCTCGCAACACGGTTGCCTCGTGGTTTGCTTATAGGCCGCGTTGAAGCCTCTGGGGTAGTCTTCGCTGAAGTGCGCTGCACCTTGGCGCTATTGGGCTTTGGGCTGGTCCTTTTAGAGATGGATCGGTTCGGCCTTGTGGAAGGTTTTGCTTTCTTTTCGCCAAATAAACCCTTCAGTGACAGGCCCTGACCGGATGACTTTTTCGAGCTTCCGACCGAACGACCTGATTTGCTTCTCCCACTGGCGGCCCCATTGTCGCCACTCGATTTGCTGGCACCTTGGCCGCCGCCCTTGCCGTTGCCGCCACCATTGCCACCACCGTTACCGCCTCCGTTGCCATTCTTCGCATAGGCGTAGTCCGGGGTCGCCAGTACTGCGACGACTGCAACAGACCCGAGAAGGGCTACTGAAAGCGTACATGCTTTTAGGAACTTTATTGAAGTGATATTCATAACGCCTCCCCGCGATGCGCATTCAAAAATATGTTGGTAACGCGTACATCGCGTCTAGAGGGTCACAGTTGGTCTGCATGTGGTCGCAGTCGCTTGACGCCAATGAACACCATTGTAATTGAACAGAGTTGGAACTGATTGTTCACCTCCAGTTCATGTTGGAAAGGTTAAGGAAGTGCGATGATTAGCCGCCTTTATGCATTGCCCAACCTGGCAAAGCGCTCTTTGATTGTCGGTCTGTTGGCCTTTTCCATGACGGGTGAGGGTCATTCTGCTGTGCGAGAGCTTAGTCAGGCCGAATTACGCAATGCTGCGGCATCCGGAAAAACGATCGGCCTCAAACGCGCGATTGACAGCGTCGCGGCACAGATTGGTGGAACGGCAGTGGATGCACGCGCATTCGAATCCGGCGGCGTTTTTTATCGCATAGTTGTCAAAAAGCCGAACGGCCAGATTGTGAGCGTGATCGTGAATGCGCGCACTGGCGCATCAATAACTGGTAATTCCAGCATTGGTCGTCAAATTGCAGCAGCTGCAAAATCGTCAGCGGGCAAGTCAAACAGCGGAAAGAGCAATTCCGGTAGGAACAACGGCAAGGGGCACAATGGCGGCGGTAACGGTCGCGGCAATGGCGGCGGTAACGGTGGCGGCAATGGCGGCAATGGCGGCGGTGGCGGCAATGGCGGCGGTAACGGTGGCGGCAATGGCGGCGGTGGCGGCAATGGCGGCGGTAACGGTAACTGACGCATGAAAGAACAATTCGGCCTTAATAAAACCCAAATTTTCCATTAGTTTCTCTGGCATGAGAATATTGCTTGCTGAAGACGAACCGCAATTGTGCGAGCAGATCAAGAGACTGCTGAGCGCTGAGGGCCAAGTTGTAGACATCGTAAACGACGGTGTTGAAGCCCAATTCATGGGCGCAACCGAACCATATGACATGATTATTCTGGATATCGGCCTGCCGGAACGCGATGGTATATCCGTCTTGCGCGAATGGCGCAAAGATGGGATTACAACGCCGGTCCTGATACTCACCGCGCGTGACGGCTGGAGCGAACGTGTTGATGGATTGGACGCTGGCGCTGATGACTACATGACCAAGCCATTTCACATGCCAGAACTGGCCGCACGTGTCCGCGCGATGCTGCGTCGCCAAAGCGGCAATGTGAATCCGGTATTTGAAAGGGGCAATCTTGTCTTCGACAGCCGCAACGGCCGGGTCTCAATTGACGGCATCCCCGTTAATCTGACAGCTCAGGAGGTCGCGGTCCTTACCTATCTATTGCACAATAACGGACGGATGGTTTCGCGCACTGAATTATCGGAACACATTTACGAATATGACGGTGACAGGGATTCCAATACGATTGCCGTCTTTATCACTCGGCTGCGTAAGAAACTGGGGGCGGATTTGATCCAGACCGTCCGTGGGCTTGGATATATGATAGACGCCGCATGATGTTGTCACTTCGTGCAAGGGCTCTGATCGGCGGGCTTCTTTCGGCATTGCTTGCCATTGTCGTGGGCACTTATGTCCTTTACTCCTATATTGATGGTATCGTTTTGCAGCGGTTTGATGCCGCTCTGTTGGAACGTCACACTCAATTGATCGTTGGCCTCAGCAACGCCGCTGACAATCCGCAACTTCTTGATCAGTTGATCTTTGACCCCGGCTATCAGACACCGTATTCCGGCCGGTATTGGCAGATCATGGGGACTGATGGCCAGGTATTCGCATCAGCGTCAATGTTTGATGCTGCTCTGACTGAACCCTCGGACCGGCCAAATCAGCTTGAGATCAGGAATATCCCGGGCCCCGAAAACGAACCGGTACGCAGTATGTATCAGCGCATTACGTTGGAAAACGGCTCCGAGTGGGGTGTCATGGTTGCTGAAACACTTACCGAATTGACCGTCGAACGTGAGCAGACCCGGCGCAGTCTGCTGTTGGCATTTGCGTTGGTGGGCGTGATCGGGCTGGCAGGCGGAATACTTCAGACTGCTACCATACTTCGCCCGCTGGAAAAGCTGCGCCGTGACGTATCCCATCGCTGGGAGAAAGAAGAAGATCTGAATGTGGCTGACTATCCTGCCGAAGTTGCGCCGCTTGTCGGCGATATTAACGAATTGCTTGACCGAAACCGAGAGATCGTGAGCCGCGCGCGCAGGCAAGCAGCGGACCTTGCCCATGCGTTGAAGACACCCAGCGCAATTTTGCGGAACGAATTGACCGCGCTCGCCGAGCAGAACCACAACATGGACAAATCTATAGACGCGCTTGATCGCGTCGACGCTCAGCTGGCGCGTTCTCTGGCCCGGATCCGTGCGGCAAACAGCGGGGCCTCGACGAACATTCGCACCGATATTGGCCATTCTATCGATAGGTTCTCGCGCTTGTTCAGTTCCATGGCACAAAGAGAAGGCAAGGAACTGCGAATGCAGGGCAAATTTTCCCTCAACGTTCGAATAGATCCTCAGGACTTCGAAGAAGTTATGGGCATTCTGCTCGATAACGCTCTGAAATGGTGTGATCATGTCGTCAAGTTTTCAATGCACCATCGACCTAGCGGTATTGAACTTCTTATTGAAGACGATGGGCCCGGCATCCCTGACAAATCGGTGCGCGAGGCGCTGCGGGCAGGAGGTCGACTTGACACCTCCAAACCGGGCACTGGCCTTGGGTTGGCAATTGCGAGTGATTTGCTGCAGGCCTACGGTGCCGATCTTCACCTTGAAAAATCGAAAGACCTCTGCGGACTAGCAGTTCGGGTTTTGATTCCAGGTCAGTTGATCAGAACTGTATGAACTCCTGGTAACTCCGATGAATAGTTTGGTAATTCCACATATAAGACATCCACACAATACGTAGCGAATGCACTTTCTGAGTCCAGAATACCGCGAGTTTTAAGGTCAACAAACTTCGTGTTTCACGAAGCGTGACAGCGGGTCGTATATATGATGCAATAGAAATTGATCGTTCTTTAGAGGACCAAGAAAATGTCGAAACATCCGTCTCAAGGAAAGGGAAAGTCGGTGACCCAACGGTGCAACCGTTGCCATGCTACGGGTCGACTTCCGTGTGAGTTTTGCGGTGGCAGGGGTGAAACTGTCGTGGGACGCGACATGAACGGGAACCAGAAATATGCTCGGTGCAGCTCATGTTTTGGGCTTAGAACGATGCGATGCAGAAGCTGCAGCGGCCTCGGTTTCTTTTAAAACCCATCTAAGCCGGAGATCATTTTTCAATATTTCTTTCTAATGGATGTCTGACGTCAGACACGAGTTTTTCAACGACATCTGCCCCATCTACCAATAACCGCCTCAAACCCTCACATATTGAACCCTTACTTGAGGCTGGTACGGTCCTAGACTTGGCGCATGAGAATGAAACTAACCGCCAATACGATTGAGACCTAGAAGCCACCAATAGGGAGGCCTCGGATTGATGTGCGCGATGAGCTTATGGTTGGACTTATGCTGCGGGTGTCAGTGTCAGGGCGCAAAGTATTATATCTGACCAAACGGATCGGCGGGCGGAACACACGGATCGAGTTGGGCACCTATCCGATGTTGTCGCTTGCCGACGCCCGCGAGAAAGCCAGGCAGATCTTGGTCAGCATTGAGAATAGCAGCAATCGGGGGTCCGCATTCGCACACTATCGAATGAAAGATATCGCGCTTTCTGGGATTCGTGGCGACTTTGGCTATGATGTTTGAACCGGATGACCACACTGCCAGAATCCCTGCCCTATTATCTGGCAGCCTGACGTATCCAGTGGCCAGTTTATCTATTTGGCAAAGTGGCAGTCTGGCCATCCCATGCCGATACGGGGATAAACAATCATAGACGAGGCGTGAGACCATCGATCCAAAAAAATTCAAAATCAGACGGTTGGAAATTCATAGTAACCAGTATTACCGCCACGGGTGCAAAATGGGTGTCGTACAGGCGCTGAAACGCCTCAAAAACGGCTTCTCGGGTGAACTTACGTAATTCATGCCGCAGAGAATGACGGCAGTTCGAACTGAGCTGACACACTCTGCGCAAATTCTAAGGTCAGCGAATGGACTCGCAGCGGCCGTCCTTTTCAATTGTTGAAGCAGTAATCGATTACGAAACTTGCCGAAACAGTTCCGGGCTTGGTGCTTTTGACCTCTCGCTCAGGGCACATAGCCGGTCGGTGCGGGGTCTTGTAGAGTTTCGAGATAGTTGACTATATCGATCAGCTTGCTCGGAACCAAGGAGTATACACCATTTCCGGTGTCGAATTCGACCATGTCATCGTCCAAAAAATGCTCGAAGACAGGCATATCCTCGCGCGGGAGAGCATTTCTCGAATAGCCGTCTATGATCGACATGACCTCAAGCATTGGCCAAACTCCGTCGCGGCGCGCGGCAATCTGCGTCAGGTCGGCCGGTTTCGTAACCAACTCTGCTGCAACAGGACCATTACCTCGTCCAGTGACGCCATGACAGGAAACACAGTTTTCCACGTATAGAGTTTGCCCTGCGCCTTGGGCTTCCAGCGAAGATCCCATAGCAAGAAACGAGACTAAAACTAGAAAGTGCTTCACGTGTGACCTGCCTTTCACTAAAATTTCCTTCCCAAGACCAAGAAAGCCAATTCGCGCCGATCCGCGCATATCTTGATCGGTAAGAATGATCGGATCGTGCGCTATCCATCGTGTCTTTCGTTGCCTTTTACATCATTCTGCTAAGACGCGTTAATTCCTCAGTGCATTGCGCCAAAGCGTCTTCCGCGTCCCTGTCAAGGTAGCAGTCGGGTTTGGAAGACTAAAGAGTTTTCAATGGTTTCTCCTGACAAAGCCCACAGTTTGTCTTAGCCATCTTCATCAGCAACCAATGGAGGACATTATGGCTGATGCAATGACCCTGAATGACCTATGCGAAGAACTGAAACTCGATTCACGTGTGACCCGGATAAAGCTGCGGGAAGCTGTGAAGAGCAATCCAGACCTCGCAGCGATCCACAAGCCGCGCGCACAATTGCGCTGGCTGAAGGGCTCCACAGAAGACAAATCTATCCGCAAAGCTGTTGTCTAATCCAAGGAGTGATCTCAGAAAGATGAGGGGACTCTGGTGTCGCGAGTGGCAAAAAGCAGCCTTTCTGTGCGAAGTTCACGAACTTCCGACCTGCGGACGAAGCCGTCATTCGCCGCGTTTTTTCGAACGGCTGCTTTATTGCGCGGAATAGGTTTCGGCTCACCTAAGGTATTGTGAACGGCGGCGGCAACGTCGATGCTGCAAAGATGGCAACCGAAATAGAGTTCTCTTTTGCAACGCTGAATGGGTCAGCTCGACGGCACATTCGTGTGTTCCAGATGCACCAGTTTCTTGATCGGTTCGCGATGGGCCTTACAGTTGCCGTTGTTGCACTGGCGTTGACAGACCGAGGTATGGACCTTTTTCAGATATCACTGCTATTCGGGATCTACTCGCTTACAACTCTGACGATGGAGCTCCCGTTCGGCGGTCTCGCTGACAGCATTGGCCGCAAGCCGGTCTTTCTGACAGCGGTCGTCGCCAGCCTGATTTCGCTGGCGCTGTTTCTCTCCACCAGCGATTTCTACGTTCTTGCACTCTCATTTGCATTCATCGGTTTTGGACGGGCGCTGCGATCGGGCACGCTTGATGCGTGGTTTGTCGAAACTTTCAAGGCCGCTGCGCAAAATGTGGATTTCCAGCCCGCACTGGCCAAAGCGCAATCGGCCAATGCCGTGGGGTTGGCCGTCGGCGCGGTTCTGGGAGGTCTGTTACCCGATATTTTGGGCTCAGTCGCGAAACGCCTCGGTTTCAGCATCTATGATGTGTCCTATTTGGCAAGTTTTGGTGTGATGCTGGGCGTGTTTTTCTTCACAATGTTGGCCATTGTAGAAAATCCGCGTCAGATGAATTCCGGTGCACTCAGACAGGGGTTCGCAAACGTTCCAACGGTGATCAAAGACGCAGGCCTTCTCGCTCTGAAACATCCTACACTTTCAATCCTACTGGCATCGCTAGCGTTCTTTCTGATGGCAACCAACCCGGTCGAAGTGATCTGGCCGACCCATGCAAAGCCCATGTTGGATGAGAGTTACGCAAACACTGTCATCGGTGTTGTGACTGCGACTTATTTTTTCTCCATCGCTTTCGGCGCATCTCTGTCCCCGCACATCAGCCGTATCTTCAGGCGGCGGCACGCCCTGACGTTGGCGGCGACGTTTGCTTGCTTGGCGGGCGTTCAGATCACATTGGCACTGCAAGGTGGTATCATCGGCTTTGTGGCAGTTTTCATTCTGTATTCTGTGATTCTTGGTGTCAGCGAAACGCCAGCCAGCAGTATTCTGCATCGCTGCGTGGGCGACCATCAGCGGTCGACCATGCTGTCGCTGAGATCGTTGATACAACAGTTGGGGGCCGCATTGGGTCTGGTGTTTGCCGGAGCCGTCGCCGAAATTTATTCCACACCTACCGCATGGATTGTCGGGGCGTTGTTTCTTTTCATTGCAGTGGTACTGACCTTTGTGTTGGTTAAACGATTGGCCTTGGAAAGCCGGTAGCTTACATTCGTGCGTCACGCAGCGTCCAGCGGCATTGGGCTCTTCCGGGACCTTCTCTGCGATCCGCACGAATTACCGGTTCGAGAAACACCGCCGTTCGCTGCATCAAGCGCGAACTGGTAAGACGCGGAAAAGCACCATTTCGCTGCACCCACTCTAAGGTCAGCTTTCTGCAGCTTGCACCCTATAACGAAAGGCGGAAACGGCACAAACGCGAATGCGCTTCAGCTACGTATTCCACTTGTGTACCTTTCATTGCTCATTGTGAGATCGATTGGTTCTCAGGGCAGTCATTTCGATGAACCTTGCACCACGGATGCAGGTAAGGCGCGACTGGTGGATCGTCACCAGTATTTCAAAGATGAATGTCCTCGATCCGCGCAAGCTGCTCGCGCAAGAGATTCTTGAACGCATTTGTCAAAACAGATGCCGGTCGATGTGCCGGAAGCAGAATCGCGACACTGCTTGTGATGGAGGGTTGGAAACGCCGAAACACGACGCCTGGGGCCGGGCTTGTTGCTGCTGTAATTCGGTCAACGACTGCACCGCATAGGCCGGCTCCGACAAGTGATAGCGATGGCAGGAATGTTCTGAGCACAAACCGCTTATTAAGCTTTGCATCGCATGTGGCGAACGCGTCTTGGGTCGCCTTTGTTACCGGGTGATCTTCGAAAAGCATCGCCATGGGATAATCGCTCAAATCGGTTGGGTCCAGGATTTCGTTGCGCGCTATTGGATCCGATTCAGGTAGCGCGATCACACATTCAGGGTCGAATCTTTCTATCAGGATTGAGCCGCGGGGGAGAGGCGTCTCGGCCAGCCCGATGTCGAATTGCTGCGAAGCGATCAAGTCTTCGACAACATGCGAGGCGCGCATCATAAGGTCTGCTTTGACTTTCTGCCTCCCCTTGAGAAACTCTGCCAGAACCTTTGGTAGGAAAAAGCCAGACGACGCAGGATGACATGCGATGCGCAGGCTGCCCCGGTCGAGTGTTTCAAACTCCGCCATCGTCCGGACGGTTCTGCCCATTCTCTCGAGCACCTCTTCGGCTTCCTCCAGGAAGTAATGGGCCTCGGGTGATGGCGTCAGGCGCCCGTGTTCGCGGACAAACAGATTGAACCCAAGTTCCTTCTCGATGTTAGAAATCATGGTGCTGACCGCAGGTTGCGTGCGCAACAGAGTGCGGCTGGCTTCCGAAATGGACCCACTGCGCATCACTTCGCGGAAGGTCTGAAGTTGCCGAATGGTTAAGTTGGGCAGCACGCCATAAAACCTCTTTATGGATTCAGTGATATTTTAGATTTGAATTAATAGCCAGCAATAGATCATGTTGACCCTACGTAATTCACGTCGGAGGCACCATGGATCGTTTCGCAGCCATCTTGTTGACAGGCCTGATCTGCTTCGTTGCTTTGGGGCAGTTTTTTCAAGTTATCACACGCTACGTCCTTCAGATCCCTGTGATGGGCCTGGAAGAAACAATGCTCTATCCCACCATCTGGCTCTACATCTTTGGCGCGATAAATGCATCGCGTGAAAATACGCACATCCGCGCCAACGTTCTGGAGATATTTATCTCGAGTGAGCGCGCCCACATCGTTCTGGCCATTGTTGGCGAGATTATCAGCCTCATCGTGGGCCTTTGGATCCTCAGCTGGGCGTGGGATTACACCCAATATGCATGGCGCGTTTGGCGCGAAAGCCCGACGCTTTACATCCCGACTTTCTACTCCGATGTGGCGCTGGTTGTGGGCGTAACGCTGATGATGGTCTACACCGCTTGGCACCTTATCCGGCACATCCTTACCCTGAAAAATGGAACAGTCGCATGATCGAGATCGCGCTCCTTGCCATCGCTATACTGGTCATCACGCTGACCCTTGGTGTGCCGCTTCCCTACTGCTTTGGGGCGGCGTTGATGGTAATGTATTTTATCGGTGATGTAACAATGAAAGGCATGATGTTGTGGGGTGTGCAGCAGCTTGGCAACCCAATCCTACTTGCCATTCCGCTGTTTGTTCTGGCCGGGACGATCATGGCGGAAAGCGGCATCGCGGCATCACTTTTGCGGTTTGTGAACGTATTTGTGGGGCATATCCGTGGCGGGCTAGGCGTTGTGGCGACCGTGAGCTGCGCGGTGATTGGTGCTATTTCCGGATCGGGTTTGACTGGTATCGCCGCGATTGGACCTATCCTGATCCCCGAAATGGAAAAGCGTGGCTATCCGCGTGAATATGCGACGGCGCTGATTGCGAACTCGTCCATCCTGGGCCTTCTGATCCCGCCCTCGGTCACGATGATCGTCTATGGGTGGGTCACGGACACGTCGATCCTTGCCTGTTTTCTCGCCACGCTCGGGCCAGGCCTGCTGATCATGCTTAGTTTCTCTCTCATGAACCTCTGGATGAGCCGCAAGTTCAACCTTGTGCTCGACGACAAACCAACCTTCAGTGAGCTGTCCACCGAAGTTGCCAAGCGAGGGATCCATGCATTTCCGGCACTGTTGATGCCGGTGATCATCCTGGGCGGCATTTACGGCGGGATCATGACACCGACCGAGGCCGCGGCGGTTGCGGTGATCTATTCGGTGCCGGTTGGTTTTCTGATCTACAAAGGCCTACGTCTTTCCAATTTCCTTGAGGCAGGAAAAGAAGCCGCCACCGCCGTTGGCGCTATCATGTTCATGATCCTCTTTTCCATGATCCTGAGCCAGATGTTCGTTTACGAGAGTATCCCCCAGCAAATCGTATCGAGCATTTTTCAGATTACTGAAAACAAGGTATTGCTGCTGATCTTTATCAACATCCTGCTGTTTCTGGTCGGCATGGTCGTCAATGACGTGACTGCTATCATTCTGATCGCCCCATTGTTGCTGCCACTGATGAACGCCATCGGGGTCAGCCCTGTTCAATTTGCTGCGATCATGGGCGTCAACACCGCCATGGGCGGCGTGACGCCGCCCTACGCCTCGATCCTGTATCTTGGTGCCCGGATCGGGAATGTCAAAGTTACCAAGGTCATCAAGCCAGCCATGATTTTGATTGTGACCGGCTACGTACCAGTCGTCTTTCTGACCTCGTTCTGGCCAGACCTGTCTCTCTATTTGCCCCGTCTCTTTGGATACTAAATCCTCGATACTGAGGTCGGCATTTTCCAATCAACCAACCCAAAACAAGGAACATACCCATGAAAACGCACTTCCTAGCAACAGCCCTCGCGACCCTGATGGCGGTTTCGCCCGCGATCGCGGAAACGCTCAAGATGAGCCACGTGCGCCCGCAAGACACGACCGTCGACGTTGAGTTGCGAGCCTTTGCGTCCGCAGTGTCCGAAGCGACAGGCGGCGACCTTGAGATCCAACTGTTCCCGGCTTCGGCGCTTGGCGACTATACAACCGTGCAAGAACGAATCAGCGTTGGTGCGCTCGACATGGCAACACAGCCTGCTGCCGCTGCGTCCGACCGGCGCATGCAAATTTCGTCATTCCCTTATATGGCCGAAACCTGGGCGCAGGCCCGCGCAGTCTATGGGCCGGGCGGCGTGGTGCGCGACGTCATGACCGGGCTATATTCCGATCAGGACATCACGATGCTTGCAGCCTATCCGGTCTATTTTGGCGGCATCGCCCTCAATGTGGAAAACCCCGATCACGCCAGCACCGCGGCCAACGGCATCAAGGTGCGCGTGCCGGGCATCAAGTCTTTCCAGTTGACGGGTGAGGCTCTGGGTTACATCCCGTCCCCCATTCCGTTCTCCGAAGCTTTTACGGCCGTGCAAACCGGTGTGGTCGATGGCGTGATCGGATCAGGTGCCGAGGGTTATTATGCGTCCTTCCGCGATGTGACCAAGACCTACATTCCGGCTAACACGCACTTTGAGGTTTGGTACATGATCATTTCCAATGAAAGCCTTGCAGCACTTTCGGAGGAAGATCAGGCCGCATTGAAAGAACAGGCGGTAACATTTGAGGCAACCCGCTGGGAAGTCGCCGAAGCCGATCAGGCACGCAATGAACAGCGCCTTGTAGATGATCTGGGCGCGACCGTGGCCAAGCTTTCAGACGAAGACCTCGCGGCGATGTCCGCGAAAGTCCGGGCTGAAGTCTGGCCTGCTGTGCTGGAGGATGTCGGTGCCGAATGGGGTCAGGCGATTCTTGATCAGGTGGCCGCTGCTTCCAACTAAGACCCACTCTTGGGGTGGCAAATTTTCGCCACCCCAATGCATCTGTGAGAGAAATGCCATGACTTCAGATTACGCCATTATCGGCGGCGGGATTGTCGGCCTCTCGACGGCTTGGGGCCTGCTCAAGCGCGGACTGCGTGTCACTGTTCTGGACGGCGACGATGGATCGTTTCGCGCCAGTCGGGGTAACTTTGGCCTTGTCTGGGTGCAGTCGAAAGGCATGAACCAACCACGCTATGCGCAATGGTCGCAACAGTCTGCCGCTGCTTGGGCAGACTTTGCGGCTGAATTGGCTGATGCTACGGGGCAAAACCTTGGGTTGGAGCAGAATGGCGGATATGACCTCCACTTCTCTGAAGAGACCCTTGAGGCAACCGTCGCAAAATACGAAACCCTGAAGGAAAAACTGGGCGGCGATTACCCTTACGAAGTGCTTGGCCACAATGCATTGCGCCGCGAAGAACCGGCAATTGGTCCCAAAGTCGTCGGCGCGATCTTGCACCATCAGGATGGTCACGCAAATCCGCTCAAACTCTTGCAGGCGCTGGCCGACGACGTGCGACGTCTTGGAGGCGTTATCCTGAATGGCAAACACGTCACCCGTGTCGACAAGTCCGATCTTTTCCACATCCACTGTACAGACGGGACCGAAGTGCGCGCGCGCAAAACGGTTCTGTCGGCAGGACTTGGCGCGATGACACTCGGGCCGACGATGGGATTCAAGGCACCTATCAGGCCGCAACGCGGTCAGGTCATGATTACCGAAAAGCTGCCCAAACTCATCAATCGGCCATCACTGATAGCGCGCCAAGTGGATGAGGGCAGCATTCAAATAGGTGCCACAAACGAAGAAGTCGGCCTTGATGACCACGTTACGCAACCCGGCCTCTCAGGCCTCGCGGCCAAAGCAATTGCAGCTTTTCCAGCACTTGCAAGAGCGCAACTTGTGCGCAGTTGGGGTGCGTTACGTATTCTATCGCCAGATGGGTTTCCCATCTATCAAGAAAGCGCCGAGATGCCAGGCGCGTATCTTGTGACCTGTCACAGCGGGATTACCCTTGCCGCCGCACATGCTCGGTTTTTGCCGGATTGGCTCGAAGGCGCGGACGCCGCACCAAAACTGGAGGTATTCAGTGAAAACCGTTTCTCCGTTTCGTGAAATCAACCCCCAAGGGGATCAGGTATTGGTTCGCTTTGAGGGGGCAGATCTCATGCTGCCACGCGGTGAAAACTTGGCTGGTGCTCTACTTGTGGCCGGGGTCATGCCATTCCGGCACACGCCGGTATCCGGCGCACCGCGAGGTCCGTATTGTATGATGGGCGCTTGCTACGACTGTCTGGTCGAAATCGACGGCGTGACCCGACAAGCCTGCATGCTGCAAGTGACGGAGGGCATGGAAATTACGATGCCAGCTATAAGAGGTGGGGCCGATGCGTAATGCTGATCTGATCGTGATTGGTGCAGGTCCGGCAGGCATGTCCGCCGCCCGCTGCGCAGCCGAAGCGGGGATGTCCGTTCTGGTTCTGGACGAACAGCCTACGCCGGGCGGACAGATTTATCGCGATGTCGACCGCGCCAGCGCAGTAAGAGGCGGCATTCTTGGCCAGGACTTCACCAATGGCCAGACGCAGACAAGGGGCATGCGCCACCCATCCATCACTCATCTGCGACGCGCGGTCGTATGGATGATTGAGGACGGAACCCGTGTCGCGTTTACTCAAGATGGTAAAGGCGCGATTGCAGCAGGGAGACGCATCCTCATAGCGACAGGTGCGCTTGAGCGGCCCATGCCGCTACCTGGTTGGACCTTGCCGGGCGTCATGACGGCCGGATCGGCACAAATCCTTCTCAAGCAATCCGGCATTGCTTGTGGACGGGCGGTCTTGGTCGGTTCGGGGCCGCTCTTGTATCTTGTCGCGACACAGTTGGTGCGGGCGGGTGTGCCGCCACTTGCGCTTGTTGAAACCCAATCGAAAACAGATCTGGCAAAATCGATGCGACATTTTGGCGGCGCGATGCGTGGCTGGCCTTATCTTCTCAAAGGTCTCAAGATGCTTTGGGATCTGCGCCGAGCGGGTATAATCCGGCACGTCGGTGCTAAGCATGTCACGATTGAAGGTGATCAGAAAGCCCGCGCCGTTACTTTCTGTATTGGTGAGACGCCACATCAGATCGAATGTGAAACCGTGTTGCTGCACCACGGCGTCGTTCCCAATACGCAGGCGGCTCGGTCCATCGACATTCCGCATTTATGGGATGACGCACAGAGCTGCTTTGTGCCCGAAACGGACGAATGGGGGCGCACAGCGGTCCCGACTGTTTTCATCGCTGGCGACGGCGCTGGAATCGGCGGAGCAAAAGCGGCAGCCGTTGCGGGAGAGATTTCGGCCTTGGCAATTGCTCATGATCTGGAATTGATTGCACGACGGGACCGTGATGTCTCGGCGCAGCCTTTGCTGAAACGTCTAAGGTCGGAGCGTGCTGCGCGACCATTTATCGACAATGCCTATCCGCCTTACGCGGGTGCCATCAGTCCGTCGGACGACACGATCATTTGCCGTTGCGAGGAGGTTACCGCTGGCGAGGTCAGGCGCATGGCCGGGCTGGGCTGTCTTGGCTCGAACCAGACTAAGGCATTTGGACGCGCGGGGATGGGTCCTTGTCAGGGTCGCTATTGCGGCCTCTCAGTATCGAAAATCCTATCTGAAACGAACAAGATATTACCCAATGAGACAGGCTATTACCGGATACGTCCGCCGCTCAAGCCCGTTACCTTGGGTGAAATTGCAGCAATGGCAGAATGTGAAATAAGTGAGATGAGAGAATGATCGAACGGAGGGACACCGGGCAACGCATGAGCAAAAACGTCAAGCATAATGGCGTAGCCTATCTTTGCGGACAGGTTGGGGATGGTGAAACGGTCGCCAATAAAACAAGAGACTGCTTGGCGCGTATTGAGGCTTTGTTGGCCAAGGCAGGATCTTCGCGAGACCGCATCTTGCAAGCAATCATCTGGTTGTCCGACATCAAGGATTTCGATGAGATGAATGCTGTGTGGGATGATTGGGTGCCGCACGACCAAGCGCCCACGCGCGCTTGTGGCGAAGCGTGACTTGCGCAAGACACGCTCAAAGTTGAAATTATCGTGACCGCAGCGTGTGTTGACGAGTCCTCGTAGCGCAAATTCCTGAAATCAAAAAACAGGAACGGTGTCTGGCCATCTTTCTTTTCACGCAGCTTTACCATGCCTACTGAAATCCGACGTATTGAGGCTTAAAGCGCCCCGCCTTAAACTTGAATCGCCAATGCCCTGCCACGCCTACGGCGCTCTCGGGACATTGGCAATTTTGGATGTCTCAGGTTAAAGGCGGGACGCTGTAGGTCAATGACGGTTCTGGAAAAGCCGCAGCGCAAGGTTATACGACGTGTTGACGGCCCGTGGTCAGACCCCCGACCAGACGCTTATATCTGCTTAAGACGCCTTGTGCCTCTTGGTGCATCTCGCAGCTTTATGCTTGTTGGGCTCACTGCCGCCGAATGCATCGGCAGAAATGGTGTTCTCGGCTGACTTCCGAGAGCAGGCATTCACTCCGCTTGTACGATGACATCGTCAGCGCGGTGCTGATGTCTGGGGATGGAGGGAGGATCGGAGGGCAAATCATGCCAAGAGTCCAACTTTGCGCTGTCACCCCGAAACGCAAAGCCTGGAACAAAGGGAGGATCATCGGCCAGAAACGACCGCTCCTGCCGAAACAGGTCTGGGCGATCCGTGCGCGTCTCGAATTGGCAAACAACTTGCGCGATCTTGCGCTGTTCAATGTGGCGATTGATAATAAACTTCGCGGATGCGATTTTGTGAAACTGGCCGTCACCGACTTGGTCAAAGATGATCGCTTTCGCGAACGTGTATCGGTGATCCAAAGTAAGACAAAAAAGCCGGTTCAGTTTGAATTGACTGAAAACACCCGAGAGTCCGTTATTGCTTGGGTAAGGTCATCCGAGATGATCGGTTGCCGCTTCATGTTTCCTAGCCGCTTTCATGACCGTCCTCATATCTCAACGCGTCAATACGGTCGGCTTGTTCGTTATTGGGTTACAGCAATCGGATTGGAACCGAGCGGTTACGGTACCCACTCACTCCGCAGGACCAAAGCTGCTGAGATATACCGCAAGACGGACAACCTTCGCGCGGTGCAGCTCCTGCTTGGCCATACAAAGGTTGATAGCACGGTGCGTTACCTCGGCGTTGAGATAGAAGATGCTCTAAATATTGCCGAGCGCATCGACCTCTAGGCGATGTCGGCGAACGGTGTCTGCCGTTCGTCGATTTAGAAGAGACCTAAGACCATGCAGCGGCGAAAACGAAGTACGAGCCCGATGTATGTACCGGCTGCTGTTCGCAAGTGATCAAATGCACGTATTCAGGAAGTCGCTCATATGTATCCGATGGGGTGGACGCCCCTCCGACGGCATCATTGTGCCAAACTGATGGTGTGATCACCACGTTGAGGAGGAGACGTCCATGGTAGAGATTAGCATAATTGGCATAGATTGGGCCAAGAACATATTTCAAGTTCACGGAACGACAGCCGATGGCAGGCCCGCATTCAGCAAGAAGGTACGGCGGTCAAAACTGCTCTCTTTGCTTGCCAATGTTCCGACCTGCATCGTGGCCATGGAGGCGTGTGCCAGCTCGCATTATTGGGGGCGTGAGATTGGAGCCCTTGGGCATACGGTCAAAATGATCCCACCGATCTACGTGAAGCCTTACGTCAAAAGACAGAAGAACGATGCAAATGACGCCGAGGCGATTGCGGAGGCGGCCTCTCGTCCCACACTGCGTTTTGTCGCCGTGAAGAGTGCGGAGAAACAAGCATCAGGCATGGCGCTGCGAACCCGTGATCTGCTCGTAAGACAAAAGACCCAAACGATAAATGCGCTGCGTTGACATCTTGCAGAATATGGTTTGATCGCGCCTTCCGGGACAGTACATCTCAATCGATTACAGGCCGCGATCAGTGATCCGGAGACAGAGCTGCCAGAGGCCGTCATTAACCATGCCCAACTGCTCTTGGATCATATCGAGATGCTTGCAGGCAAGATCGAGACATTGGGTGCTGAGCTACGCGCTGGCGCGCGGCAGGATCCCGTGGCAAAGCGCTTGATGACGAAGAATGAGAACTACAAGAATCCGGCAATGGTCTAACCCAGTGGGGTGGCTTATGTCGGTCATGTGAGAAGGTCGGAGGTGAAGTAAGGACAAACGGTCAACGAGACGGGATCAGGAAAACTAGGCACTGGGCCGTGCGCCTTAAAGCGCGCGTATCCGAGTTGGACCTGATCCGCGCATCTCCATACGGGCCCGTGGCGTGTCAAAGCCACATTCAGAGGCCGAACACACGACAGCACCTGACCACATGTTCCTACCTGCCAAAAACTTCTTGCATTCACCGGGGCGTCCACACACGGCCTTTGGATCGGCTTGTTGATTGCCGTGGCCCTGTTGGGAGTGCGCACGCACCGCTGTCTCAT
This sequence comes from Sulfitobacter sediminivivens, assembly GCF_042611115.2. Classification (NCBI taxonomy): domain Bacteria; kingdom Pseudomonadati; phylum Pseudomonadota; class Alphaproteobacteria; order Rhodobacterales; family Roseobacteraceae; genus Sulfitobacter; species Sulfitobacter sediminivivens. The sequence goes on along the minus strand of NZ_JBHGAR020000037.1, from coordinate 927 downwards.
TACTACCGAGGTCAATTAAGACCAAATGGTTTCTCAGACTTTGGGTGCGTCTTAATTCCGTTCCATGCATTTGAGGATTACGAATGTCGTGGTGACTGTGATCTTCTCAGATTCCAGTCGCTATCTCTCTTTCTTTCCAATCAAAGTCCTTGCCAGAGCTCAGAACACTCCATGCAATCCGGGCAAGTTTATTGGCCAATGCGACGCCAAGCTTGTTGTGTTGCATGCGTGTCGCTGCCGCTTCCAACCATTTACCAAAGCTGAACTTGGGCCAGTTCTTTGGCCGCATCATGATGACCTGTGCCGCCTGCACAAAAAGCATGCGCAGATACCGGCTTCCGCGTTTGGTGATACTGCCCAATATCGTGCGTCCACCCGTGCTGTATTGTCGGGGCACCAAGCCAAGCCAGGCGGCAAAGTCACGTCCACGATCATAGGCCTCGCCTTTGCCGATGGCCGCGACCATTGCCGTCGAGATCAGAGGGCCGATGCCTGGGATAGTCATCAGACGCTGGCAACCCGGCTCCGTTTCACTAACCTCTTTGATCTCTGAGGTGGTCATTTCAATCCGTTTATCAAGCCAAATCCAGTCTTGCTGAAGCCCTAAGATCAGTTCCCGCATGCGCAGGGACATCACGGCACCGCGGTTGTCCAGAATAGCTTCGAGGGAGTTGCGCAAGGCCGCAACACTGCGCCGGACGGTGATACCTTGTTCGATCAGAAAGGCTCGGATTTGGTTCATGGCTGCTGTGCGTCGCGACACAAGCCTCGACCAGACACGGTGTAACGCCTGCAAGTCCAACTGCTCCTGTGTCTTCTCGGAAACCGTTTTGAGATTGGGACGCAGCGCGGCTTCCACAATCGCTTCGGCATCATTGTAGTCGTTCTTCTGCCCCCTTGTTGAAAGGCTTCACGTAAATTGCGGGA
>NZ_JBHGAR020000036.1:0-20990 GCF_042611115.2 Sulfitobacter sediminivivens | reverse complement strand
CTAATCGATAAGATGAACCAGAAATCCTCCCTTATTCAAATCCTCAAATCTGTCCCAAGGGTGCTGACGTCAGACACAGCGACGCTGCCTGCGCGTCAAAAAGGGAGAAATCAGTTGAGAGAGTTCGTTGCGCGCTTGCCTGGAAAGAGTGGTTTCCGGTTCAGAAAGGACGGCAACCGGCACGTTCTGGTCGAAAATGTCAGGTGATTGTTTCATTTCCCGGTCAAAAAGATCACCCATGGACTGGATGTAATCAGGCGTCATAAAGATGGACGCGCGCTTCTCTTGCATGTGTGCCAGCCAGTCGACATCCCGGTTGCCCAGAAGAGTCGCTGACAAACAGACATTCCAACTAGGTGGGGCCAGTTCGATGGCCGCAGCCATTTGAGAGGCTTGTTCGAACCCTGGTGTGACCGTGTGGCTTTCGTCGATGATAAGTACGCCAAATTGATCGAGGCGAAGACCAGCTCTTTTATCGTCCCCGGCACCGCGCAGATGTTGCTTCGCAAGCTTACTGTTGGCTACAGCCTCCAGTGAGTTTGTGGAGTACTTCTTCCAGCTCGGTATTACCTTTGGCGGAGCGATAACGACCGCATTCTTTCGTGCAACGCCATGAACGGGAGATCTAGGTATGACCCGCGTGAAAGTCTCAGACAAAGCCTCTGCAAGGTGACACCCGATTTCAGTCTTGCCAGAGCCAGTAGGTGCCTCGACAAAAGTAATGCCGTGATCGTACGTGATAGAGCACGCCTCGTAAGTAAGCTCCTGCTGGTATTCGTAAAGCGTGTGGCCAGTAATGTCTTTACGGCTTCCAGTAATCCAGGGCTCAAAGCCCTTCTGTTCCGAGATCATTCGCGCCATTGCATCTTCGGCGCTGACGGGCTTGATAAGCTTATCTAGGATTTCTAGCGCTTCGCTTTTCCAGTCGGCAGAAACGTCCCAAATCTGCTCAGCCGCCTGCGTCCGCTCAAACTGCAGTTCATGGGACCCAGCATCAAGGCCGTCCGCATATTCGATATTACTGTACAATCCAGACTTGGAAAAGTTGGCCGAGCCAGCGACGGCACCTTTTGGTGAGCTGACGATCTTGGAGTGCATCCGACGATCCCCAGTGATCCCGAGCTTTTCCCGTGCCAATACGGGATCAAAAACGCGCAGCTCAATCTTACCAGCCAGAATGGCATGCTTCGCCAATACTGCCAGCAGATCGTCATCATCTTCGACTTGGAGACCTGAGCGCTCTAACCAATAAAGCTTCATCTCCTCTTTAACTGGCTTCGGCTTAGCAAGACGCTGGGCATTCGCTGTATCAATACCGAATGAAATCCGAATGCGTACCATACTGTCGCCTTCAGGTTCCTTCAGCTCCGGTACTTCTTTCATGAGGATGGCGAGAGAGGAAAGAAAGTCTTGGTACCCGGTTACAATCAGGCAGTCACCCGAGACGATGTGTGGCCGGTAGAGATTAATGACGGGTCGATCGATATTGGTCCCGACTTTGGGTGCAATGACACTAATGTCATTGCCCAACGAGGCGTGTTCAGGTTCGTCAATTCGTTTTGGCTTTGAGCGAAGCCATTCAGGGAGGGAAAACAAAGGATGAAACCAAGTTATTGTTACTAGATAGTACCTTGGTACTTAAGTCGCTTATCGGCAAGGCTTCGATGCGCGTTACTTTCGCAGCCGCCACATTGATGGACATCAACCACCGGCACCTTGCGCGATGAACAGCTGGAATTCTGATCTGCGTTGTAGGTCGCCAACTCCTTTGGAGCGGGGCACACTTGAAGTTCCCTTGACTAAGCGAGATGCAGCATCGAACTTAGCGCGAGCAGCGAGGAAACCGCGTTATGATTAAAATTCTGGGTCAGAAATGGTCGGAGCTAAGTAAGAAAAAGTCACTTTCGGAAATTGCCATAGTGATTTCTAGTATCAATATCGCGTTCACAGCCTTCACTAATCTTGACGATATTGTTGCATTTGCCGGTTTTGTCCGCTGGCTAAGTGAGACTTGGCGACTTCTAATTCACAATATTGTCAATTCTATTTTGAGCATTTTGCGAGTGGAGGTGTCTGTTGATGTTTCCGTATTTTGGTTTCTTTATATCAGCTTCATTTTACTTTGTGCCTTATCTTACAGCAAAAGAAAAATCGCAAAGTCAGACCTGTTTGATAGCTACTCCCTGGCTATGTCACTCACATTCTTTATGATTATCGCCATTGCAAACAAAGCTATCTTTTTGTTGATATTTGACAAATCTGGGCCGCTTGCGCCGATGCTCCAAGCATCAGCAACGACTTTTCTTGTTTTTATCGGATCGCTATTGAGCATTACTGCCGTTTACAAAGGTCGTAGGAAAAAAATGGGGTTTTATATTTACCAGTCATCAAAGGCTGGGGTTCTGCTAGCACTATTTACACTTCCTATTGCGATAGACTTGATCATGTTTGTGTTCTTAGATAGGAGCGTTATTTTTGAATGGTTAGCTTCGGCTGGCAACACACTCAGCAGAAATGGTTGGAAAACGCTTGGAATGACGGCCTCGATCCTATATGTGGCCTTGTTGCCTAGTATATTCGCTAGTCCGCTATTCATAACCAACCACGCCATTATTTCCCGAAGATTTGCTTTGACTAATGCATTGGTTCTTACCTGTTTTCTTATAAACTTCCTTTTTCTTTTCACGGAGAAAAATGTATCCGATCCCGCTAATGAAAGTGTCATGTCGAATCTCAAATAGTCCAACGTCAACTTCGGTTCGTGTTTTGGACACTGGTGCTACCTGCAGCATCCGTTGTACTGGAGCGATTTAGACATTCGCAGCACTCACCACCAACTTCCGCTAAGCGGGACTTTGCTGTCATTCCGCTCAAAAGAACCAGTGACTGGTTGCAGCCCGTTCCTGACGTTTGACATGTGCACTGATGCCGCATGGCGGCCCTTCGAAGGAGGTATACTCCGCGCCTACACTATCGCTTTGAGTAGAAATGACTGCTAAACGCCGCAACACAAAAATGACGTTCAGGGCATTGGGCGTAGTTCTCCAACCAGAGAAGCTACAATCTTGTTTGAAATTTGATCGGTCAAATAGTAACGATTAAATTGAACCAGTAGAGTGCAGATGTCTACATGAATGGAGTAATTACAATGAGTTCCCTGTCAATTCGCAAAAAATTTGAGAAAATTCTAGCCATTTCATTCTGTATTGCTTTCTCGATGTTGGCATTTTTAGCGGACGCAGAAGCAAGAGAGCTTTCGAAGTTTGAGGTGAGGCGCATTCAAAAGATTCTGAACCACTACGGTCATGAAGTTGAGGTGACCGGTGAACTCGATCAGGATACTTCGAATGCTGCGAAGCAGCTCATCTCGGAACGGTTTCCAGGCAACGAAAGCAACATTAGAATTCTGTATGAGCTCAATACAACTTTTTTGCGAAAGCAAACTGACAACGATCACTTTTCGTATTCACTAGAACCCAAGTCTGGTTCGCGCGGAGCAATTGACTATGACAAAGTGCGCAAGGCCCGTGAGAGATATCAGCGGTATCTGTCGAGCCCAGCAGTGATTTTTACCAATGTTGGCCTAATAGGGCGGGGCCGCACCGTCGAGGAGGCGACCCGCGACGGGTGCTCTAAGTCCAATCGTCCGCGGCGCTGCAAAGCCACGCATGTCTTGGAGCCGACGCGAACGGGGTGTATTGCAAGCTTCAGGTATGACCCGTACCGTCTTTCGCTTACCCGCACGAAAAGTACGAATTACGGCGAAATTGTTTACAAGGGCGCAAAGGTTATTGTTTCGAAAAAGAAACCAACCGTTGAGGAAGCTAAGAAGATCTTGCGCTACAATCCCGTGAAAATCGGATGCGAGAGCCATTTTGAATTGTCGTGCAACTTTTGACATTGGAGGGGTGTTGACCTAATGGGATGAACTGCCTTCCCACCGAGATGCCGCTATTGTTGCGGTGAATGGTGGAGAAGAAGGAGAGTTCTGAGGGAGATAGCGGTTCTTGGGATCGACTTGGGCAAGACGGTGTGCAGCGTGGCGGGCCTTGATGGCAGTGGCGCGGTTGTCTTCCGAAAGCGCATCCAGCGGTTCAGGCTTTTGGGTTTACTGGCAAAGCTTCCGACCTGTGTCGTGGCGATGGAAGCTTGCGGTGGGGCGCATCACATTGGCCGTTTCTGCCTTGAGCAAGGCCACGAGCCACGCTTGATGCCCCTGACGAGTTTGTCAGCTGCATCCTTCGATGTTCCGGATTTCTTATTCATCTTCGCTCCATAATGGCTTCGATGAACCAGAAATCCTCCGTTACTCAAACCCCTAAATCTCTCCGGCAGGTGCTGACGTCAGACAAACCTGCGCGGCATCCTTGTTACGATGCGTCGCAAGGTTGCCACAGATCACGACGGTTCGGCTCCTTTTTGATCCGCGGTGTAGGCCGCCGACTCCTTCGGAGCGGGACACGTAGTTGGGCTGCCTGACTCGACAGCCGTCGATGGGGCGGGGTCACTAGTAGGGGATTAGTAGGGCAGCGGAGTACAACCGGGACTGGCTACATGCGACACCATGCAAAACTAGTTCGGAAAATAGCCCAACCATAGCAATCGGTTATGCTGTTTTAGACGACTTCATCAACCCGCATCCGACCCAGTCCAAGAGTTTTGAAAACACATTGGTAAGGGTGAGGTCGAGAGTTCGATCCTCTCTCACAGCACCATACTTATCGATTAAGTGCCTTTGCTTCAGTCACTTGACGAAAAACGTTATTTCAAAGCCATCCCTCTGGAAATTCTTTGCATGCTGGTTGAGATGCTCGTTAGCGTTCAGTTTTGACCTGACGACCAATTGAATGGTACGCACGCCCAACGCAACAAACTAAGAACAGTTGGCTTGCCTCGGCAAAGCGAATGGTAGGATCATCGATTCCCGCTCCCCGTCCGGTTGAAGCACAGGATCGTTTCGGACAGGCCAGCATTCCCCCATGCGTGACACTACTGACACCTAGGGAACGTCAGGTTGAATCGCCAGTAGATGCGGATACTGCAAATTGCAGTCTTGATGCAACGTGACGCAACATCTAGTGTTTAACACATGTACCGTGGAACTGGAACAAATCGCTGATGTTCACCTTACTGTTCGGAAAACCAAAGCTTCAGGAAAAGGTGTTCTGCCGAACCCATGAGCGGAAAGTCTTTTCGCGCTTTCCGCACAACCATACACGCGGTGAGGCTGCGGAAGCGCCGGCTGAAACGGTGCCGCCATTCCAGTCAGACTTTCCTGAGGACCACGCCGACCCGGTGATCAATCCGGTTGCCCATTTGCATTCAGATGCGCCAATACCCCTTGATCTTTTTCGTCGGGCCCTGCCCCAGAGGTTTCGCGAGATCGACGCCAAGGCAGGTAAATAGCTTTTACCGAGGTCTGGACGATTTCAGATCAGATGGCATTGAACCCACACGATGTGATCCCCGCCAGCAGTACCAACAAAGCGCCGCCCTCAACCCAACCGGTGCAGCAGGTCCAAAGATGGATTACCGGTTGCGGGCAGGCCGACACTGCTTTGATAGGCGGAAATGGCCTTGCGGCTGTTGGGGCCGATCACGCCGTCGGTCCCGTCCGTATCGAAACCTCTGGCAGTCAGCTTGGTCTGCAGGGACACCCGGTCAGCTTTGGTCAATCCGTCGGCATCGGGCGGGAAACTGGTCCGGATCGGGCCTGCACCGCCGATACGGTCGGCAAGATGGCCGACGCCAATCGCATAGTTGTCGGAATTGTTGTAGCGCTTGATGGCGCGGAAATTGCTGGTCACATTGAATGTGGGTCCGCCGGGCTGAGGTTGGATCGAGGTCCCGGCAGGTGCGCCATTGCCAACCTCGCCCCCCCATTTCAAGCCCCGCGTCCAGCCGTTGCGCGACAGGTACGCCGCCGTAGAGGCCAGGGCATCAGAAGGGTCCGCAGACCAGATATCACGCCGTCCATCGCCGGTAAAATCCACGGCAAAGGCTTGATAAGACGTCGGAATAAACTGCGTGTGGCCCATGGCACCGGCCCAGGATCCGGTCATGTTCGCCGCCGATACATCACCATTTTGCAAAATCTTGAGCGCCGCGATCAGCTGTTTTTCAAAGAACGCCCCACGCCGCCCGTCATAGGCGAGCGTTGAGGTCGAGGAAATCACCGGCACATCGCCGCGCCGTTCGCCATAAAAGCTTTCCAAGCCCCATACGGCCGCAACGATTTCAGCGGCAACGCCATATTTCGCCTCAATCGCGGACAGGGTGTTGCGATGCCGCGCGAATGCGGCGCGGCCTTTGCTGACCCGTTCATCTGAGGCGGCGATGGCAAGGTAATCTTCGAGCGTGCGGCTGAATTCGGTCTGGTTGCGGTCGCGCTTTACGACACCGGGCAGATATCCCGCGCCGCGAAACGCGGCACTCAAAGTGCCCGAGGATATCCCCTGCCCGGCGGCCCGTGTCTTGAACGCCGCAACCCACGCATCATAGCCTGCATTGGGCACCGGTTGCAGATCTGAGGGCGCACTGCTGATCCGCGGGCCCAGCGTACCGCCACCACCTGTTGTGCAGGCAGAGAGGCCAATTGCGCCCAATCCAAATACGAATATTCTGCGTGAAGTGTTCATGATGCCCGCCCTCATTTGTTTTCTGGCAACATACGCGATCGAAATCGCCGCGCAAAGCGACGTTTCACTGGCTTGGCAATCACTCGCTTGTGTCAGTCGCCGGGCGTATAAAGCGGGACGGTCGACATCGACATCTTGGCTGAACCGTCCTGAACATCGCGCGCATGGCTGATGTAGATCAGCGTGTTGTTTTCTGGATCGAAGATACGTTTGATTCTGAGACTCTTGAAAATGATCGAACGGCGTTCGCTGAATACATCCTCGCCTTCATCATCACGTTCGATATCACCCATCTCAATAGGCCCGGTCTGGCGACACGAGATCGACGAATTTGACGGATCTTCGAACCAATTGCCCTTTTGCAGGCGATCAATCAGACCACGGTCAAAATAGGCGACGTGGCATGTCACACCTTTGACCTTCGGATCCGGGATTGCTTCAATCACAATGTCATTGCCCAGCCAGTCCACATCGACGTTGCCCACGACTTCGGCATGAAGTGGCGTTGCGCACAAGGCAGTTGCCGTGAGGAAAACAGCGAAACGGGTCGGAAGAAATTTATCTATCATTCTGGCTAACGCACTCCTGACGTGATGGTTCCGGCAAATCTAGCCGGTATGTCGTGTCCTTGTAAGATGCGTTTCGCCCATCAGTGCACCAACCAGAGAATGTCGCTTCGTCGGCATTCTTCAGGGCATCCTGTCGCGGACTGGGTGATACGGTCATTAGTTCTGGCGATCCCGGGAGGACTCGAACCCCCAACATCCTGATTAGAAGTCAGGTGCTCTATCCAGTTGAGCTACGGGACCGCTGCGCGCGGTTGTCCATCATCGGTCTGAATTTGGCAAGCCTTGTTCGCGCGCGGGCGGTTTTGTTCTGACCGGTCAGGGCGTCGCCAACGTCGCGTGTTTCTTGTGCGACAAATAAGAGAACGGCAATGATGCCATGTACATCAGGTTTGCCGTGATCAATGTGGGCCAGGGATAGACCATCAGGCAGACCACCAATACAACCGCAACAACGATGGCGACGGCAAGGTGCCTTTGCTTGATCGACGCATGTTTGATTGAATACGTCGGAATGGTGCTGATCGCGAGCAGGCCAACGCCGATGATGTAGATGGTGCGCATGAAAGGATAATCGGCGACAGGCCAGCCATAAAGCTGCATGAAAACGGGCATCAGCGCGAGACAGGCAAGCGCAGGGGCCGGAACACCGACAAAAAAGTCATCCTTTTTCAATTTGACGGTGGAGGCCCCGATTGACAGGTTGAACCGTGCAAGCCGCAAGGCGCAGCAGACCGCAAGCACCAGAGTCGCAAGCCAGCCCATATTCGCATGTTCGGTCCCAAAATAAAGCGTTTGATACAGCAACAGGCCCGGTGCGATACCGAAATTGAAGAAATCCGCCAGCGTATCCAGTTCCGCGCCAAACGGGCTCGCTGTGTCCAGAAACCTGGCCAGCTTGCCATCAGCGGCGTCCAGAAACACAGCCAGCAGGATAAAGTACAATGCCGTCTCAATGCGGCCCTCAAGGCTCATCCGGACCGAGGTCAGCCCCGCGCAAATCGCAAAAACTGTGACCACACTTGGGACAATATGGCGCAGCTTTATGCGATGGGAGCCATTCATACTGCGATACCGTGGCAGGCCGTATCGGGTTCTGTCAGGTCAGCAAGAATGGTTTCACCGGCCACCGACGTCTGACCCAGGCAGACCGATGGTTTGACCCCTTTTGGAAGATACACATCAAGGCGGCTGCCAAAACGGATCAGGCCGAACCGATGGCCAAGCCCGACAGCATCACCCGGTTGCACAAAACAGACAATGCGGCGCGCGACCAGTCCGGCAATCTGAACAACGCCGATGCGCGCACCCGACGCACTCTCAATGGTCAGACCATTGCGTTCGTTGTGTTCGCTGGCTTTATCAAGCGATGCGTTCACAAATTTGCCCTCGTGATAGGCGATCTGGGTCACTTTGCCCGCGATCGGCGCGCGGTTCACATGGCAATTAAAGACATTCATAAAGACCGATATCCTGGTCAGCGGGGCATCGCCGAGTTCCAGTTCAACGGGCGGGACCACATCGGAAATGAGCGACACAACCCCATCCGCAGGGGAGATGACCAGCCCCTCTTGCTGCGGGACGATGCGCACAGGGTCGCGAAAAAAGTAATAACACCAAACTGTCGCGCCAGATCCGATCCAGAACAAAGGATCCCAGATAAAGCCCAGAATAATGGCAATAACAGCAAAAATCGCAACGAATTTACGGCCTTCCTTGTGCATGGGCACCGCAACGATCTTGAGCATATTCATGGCAGTTCTTTCAAAAATCGTGAAGGGATGAAGGGATCAGAGCCATCCGGCACGCCAAAGTTCGGTCTTTGGTGCCGCACAGCAGGGCGCAGTTAAATCGTCATGTCGGTGTCGGATGCGACCCATCAACGCCAAAGCCCCCAACACAGATCAATGTGTCCAGGCACCGCGACGGCCTGTGGCAAAATTTTCGCCGTACCCGCCAGCGCGGATGTTGGGTTTGCGTTTATTGGGGTCCTGCACCTGTGCATCGATGTTGTTTTCACGTGCATAATCAATAGCTTCTTCGCGTGTGGCAAATTGCAGACGTATCTGAGACTGGGTATCAGAAGAAGACGTCCAGCCCATCAATGGGTCAACCTCACGGGCTTCGGAGGGGGCATACTCCAACACCCAGGATTTGGTTTTTGCGGTGCCCGATGACATCGCGGTCCGGGCGGGTTGATAGATACGTGCGCGCATGTCTGCCTCATTGATCAAGTCGGTAGAGACTTATCCGATATTCCGACACCATGGGCAAGAGAATGCGCCAGATTGCACTTTTGCTCTATCAATGCTGCAGCGCAGCATATATGTAGATGGATATGATATTGGAGCCGTTGATGAATCCTTTCGCTCTTTTGAACTTGCAGGCACAGATGACATCGCTGGTGATGGATACGCATACGGTGATGACGCTGCGTTTGATGGGATTGAGCGGCGCGATCCCGGCGCGGCGCGGCGAAAACAACCGCATGATCGCTGAAAAGGCACCTGCAATTGCCAAGGCTTATGCTGCCGCTTCAATGGCCGCGATGGCAGGCAATACGCCAGACAAGATCATCAGCGCCGCGTTGGCCCCCTTAAGCAGAAAAGTCCGCGCCAATCGCAAACGGTTGATGAAGTGATCTGACAGGTCATTCGGGCCGCTGTTGCGACGCAAGCCCGGCTGCTGACAGTTTTTGACAACAAGGAGGGTCCGCCCCCTTGAACCTGATGCCAAACATGACACCTATGGAGTTCGCCACCCAAGGACGCCGCCATGCCCTATGCCCAAACCGATTCTTCTGCCGGGATGCCGATATTGGCAAATCCCGCCCCGGATGTGCGCAGCCGGCCCAAGCTGGAAGGCGGCAGGACGTTCAAGTTGCACACCGAATTTGAACCGGCAGGCGATCAGCCCACCGCAATCCGCGAATTGGCCGACGGTGTCTTGGGCGGCGAACGCGATCAGGTGCTGCTGGGGGCCACCGGTACCGGCAAAACCTTCACCATGGCCAAGGTGATTGAGGAAACGCAGCGCCCGGCGATTATTCTGGCCCCGAACAAGACATTGGCGGCCCAGCTTTATGGCGAATTCAAAGGGTTTTTTCCCGATAACGCCGTGGAATACTTCGTCAGCTATTATGACTATTACCAGCCCGAAGCCTATGTGGCACGGTCTGATACCTACATCGAAAAAGAAAGCCAGATCAACGAACAGATCGACCGCATGCGCCACTCGGCCACCCGCGCGCTGCTCGAACGTGACGATGTGATCATCGTGGCCTCGGTGTCGTGCATATACGGCATCGGGTCGGTCGAAACCTATGGCGCGATGACACAGGATTTGAAAACCGGGTCGAATTACGACCAGCGTCAAGTGATCGCCGATCTGGTTGCACAGCAATACAAACGCAACGACGCCGCCTTCCAACGGGGATCGTTCCGGGTGCGCGGCGATTCACTCGAAATCTTCCCCGCCCACCTGGATGATCGCGCATGGCGGCTGTCGTTCTTTGGCGAGGAATTGGAAAGCATCACCGAATTCGACCCGCTGACCGGTGAAAAAACCGACACCTTCGATCAGATCCGCGTTTACGCCAACAGCCACTACGTGACGCCGAAACCAACGATGTCGCAGGCGATAATTGGCATCAAGAAAGAACTGCGCACGCGGCTGGATCAGCTGGTCGCAGATGGCAAACTGCTTGAGGCGCAGAGGCTGGAACAGCGCACCAATTTCGACCTCGAGATGCTGGAGGCGACAGGCGTCTGCAACGGCATCGAAAACTATTCCCGTTATCTGACGGGCCGCGCACCGGGCGAACCGCCCCCCACGCTGTTCGAATTTATCCCCGATCATGCCATTGTTTTTGCAGATGAATCCCACGTGTCCGTGCCGCAGATTGGTGGCATGTACAAAGGTGACTATCGGCGCAAATTCACACTGGCCGAACATGGCTTCCGCCTGCCGTCGTGCATGGACAACCGCCCGCTGAAGTTTGAAGAATGGGACGCGATGCGTCCGCAGTCGGTGTTTGTGTCGGCCACCCCCGCAAAATGGGAGATTGAGCAAACCGGCGGAGTTTTCACCGAACAGGTGATCCGCCCAACCGGCCTGATTGATCCGCATATAGAAATACGCCCGGTCGAGATGCAGGTCGATGACCTGCTGGACGAAGTGCGCAAAGTTGCCGCTGACGGAATGCGCACATTGTGCACCACATTGACCAAGCGGATGGCCGAAGACCTGACCGAATACATGCACGAACAGGGCATCCGCGTGCGCTATATGCACAGCGATATAGACACCATCGAACGGATCGAAATTCTGCGCGACCTGCGGCTGGGCGCGTTCGATGTGCTGATCGGCATCAACCTGCTGCGCGAAGGCCTGGACATTCCGGAATGCGGATTGGTCGCGATCCTCGATGCCGACAAGGAAGGTTTTCTGCGCTCTGAAACCTCTCTCATCCAAACCGTGGGTCGCGCCGCGCGCAACGCCGATGGCCGTGTGATCATGTACGCCGACCGCATCACCGGGTCGATGGAACGCGCGATCGGCGAAACCGACCGCCGCCGCGCCAAACAACTGGCCTATAACGAAGAACACGGGATCACGCCGCAGACAGTGAAAAAGAACGTCGAGGATATTCTGGCGGGCCTCTACAAAGGCGACGTGGACATGAACCGCGTTACCGCCAAGATCGACAATCCGCTGGCAGGTGGCAATCTGCAAACCGTGCTCGAAGGGCTGCGCACCGACATGCGTAAGGCCGCCGAGAACCTTGAATTTGAAGAAGCGGCCCGGTTGCGCGATGAGGTCAAACGCCTTGAAGCGGTCGATCTGGTGATTGCAGACGATCCGATGGCGCGGCAATACGCAGTGGAAAAAGCCGTAGGCGACGCCCAAAAAGCATCAGGGCGCAGCACCGGTGGTCGCGGCGGCATGCGGGGCGGGAAATCGCGGTATGGCGGCAAGCGATAACACTGAACTTTGGTTCATCGTGCCCTAGCCGTACAAAAGCGACATCTGCAAAGAAAAACGCCCTCCAGTCTCTTGGAAGGCGCTCTCTGATAGCCACTCAGGGGGCAATCGGTCAGTTTGAAACAGTCGCCTCGGCATCTTCGGGCGCAGTGATTTCAAGACCCGGAACCGTGATCGTCTTCTCTTCCATAGTCACTTCGACCTCTGGGACATCGACGGTCACCTCTTCACTGGTCAACGCGATTGATCCAACCTCGGCCTCAAATTCAGGCAACGCGCCGGGTTCAATCGAGACATCTACATCTGGCAAGCGCGCTTCTTGGGTCTGATCGATATCGATCATGTACACAGCGGCAGCGATCACAACAGCGGCGGCAACAGCGCCAATAACAACAACAGAGGTTTTCACATTATATTCCTTATTCAATTCCTTGACCCGTCGGGCCTTCCGCAGGCGCAACACCCCTGCCGCGCAAAAAGTTCCAGAAATTTTTTTTGGAACCTTTGGACAATTCTCAGTGTTGGGTGAGCAGTTAAGGACATGCACTCACACACTCAGGAGAGACAAAATGGAATATGGAATTCTCGGCCTTTTGGTATTGATCGCTGATATCTACGCGATTTACCAAATCTTCACATCCAGCGCTTCAAATCTGGCGAAACTGCTTTGGATTGTTGGCGTATTGGTCTTCCCGGTTGTGGGTTTCATCGTGTGGCTCATCGCGGGCCCACGGGGCGCGTCTGTTCGGGCCTAAGTCCGCAAAGAGCTAGCCTTCTACACTTACCTGTCAGGCCCAAAGCGTTCGCTTTGGGCCTTTTGCTTTGAAGTCGACGCCCCGCACCTGATAACTCTTTGTTAACTATAACTAACCATGATCGTTAACGGGAGTTTCCGATGCGGTCTGGTTCAATATTCGTTTTTCTGATCTGCTCTTTTTGGGCAACCGGCACCGATGCCGGTGCATGGCTGCGCGAGAAAGGCACCAGTTTCACATCGGTATCGTTCACCTCAACATGGTTTCGCGACACGACCAACACCTCATATCTGGAATACGGCTGGCGTGATGATCTGACGATCGGGACCGACATCGGCTACGCAACCAGCAGTCAAGGCACCCAATCAGGCTACGGTACAATCTTTGTCCGCCGCCCTCTTGGCAAAAACAACGGCCCCAACAAATGGGCCTATGAGCTTGGCGTGGGGGCAGCTTGGGTGGATTACATCGCCATTCCCTATCTCAAGACAGGCGTATCCTGGGGGCGCGGGTTCACCTTTCGGGATACGCCTGGATGGGCGTCCGTTGACGCATCCGTGTCATGGGCATTAACCACAAGCCATCACCTTGCAAAGGTTGATACGACAGTTGGGCTCAATTTCACCAGTGTCACCACTGGCATGCTGCAACTCTATCTGGCCCATTTGGACAGAGAAACATATGCCAGCATCGCCCCCTCAGTTGTGATCAAGCCGCGCAACGCCAAATACCGGTTGCAGATCGGCGCAGACAGCCAGCTTGGAAACCCGGAATATACCGCCATCAAAATCGGTCTCTGGCGCGAATTCTGAGGCAAAAATTGGCCCCGCCTGATCAAACAAGCAGGGCCAGATACAGGCATTGATTTGGTTCAGCGGTTGTCCATTCGCACCACAACCAGCACCTTGCCCTTGACCGGTGTCGGCCAGACAACGCGAATGCGATCCCGGTTCGGTCCCTGGATCTGTTGAACATAAGGCATGGCGTATTGCGTCAGGTCCGATGCATCCTTGATGGCACCCTGGGCCACAACGGAATCCACATTCAGCGCCTGCCCCCCAAAGGGTAGATATCCAGATGTATCAATGTCCCAACTGTCAGAAAGGGAGTTTTGCGTAAACTCAATCTCTGCCGCATTCTGGACCTGCGCGGTGACAGCATGAAATGAGTTGCCTTTCATCACCACGTCTCTGCATCGCGAAATGTTCAGATCGGCAAAGGTTGTGTCCACCCGCTCTACCCGGTCTATCGCGCCGATGATGCTGCGGAATCTGTTACCAGTAATGTTGACCCCGCTCAGAAAATGCCCCGCGCCGTGCGGCTTGATCACAATATAGCTGAACCAGGGGGCCACATCGCCGGACAGGAAAATATTATCCGTGATGCTGAGTGAACTGAACGAATACTCCGTATTGAACTCTGGTTCTGGGTCCTGTTCGTTGCTCCATTCGATGAAACAATTGTCCACATAATTGCCAGTGACGATCGAACTCGAATGCGGGGATGTCAGGACAAGCCCAGCCGAGCGGATGCCATTAGAAACGGAGTCCCCTTGAAAAAAGTGGTTGCCGCTGATGATCGAATTTTGTCCGGCGACCAACGCGAAATGCCGAAATTGAGTGGCTCGGTTGTCGCGAAGCTTGACGTCATTTGCATTGGTATTCAGCGCGATCGTCTTGCGATTTGGCACCAGCTCGCTCTCTTCCGACGACAGGAACTGACAGCGGTCCACAAACATCCCCTGACAGCCCGTGCCGGTTGACGTCAGACCGCGGTCCATCGGGCGGCTGATAAAGCAATCGCGCATGTGAAAAGTGGACCCTGATGGGGCCAGCATCACACCGCTGCATCGGTTGTTACACTGAAACTCAATGTCGGCCATCACGAATTTGCTGAGCTGGCTAAAGCCACTGAAATCAATCAGATACTGGAATTTGCGAAA
The DNA here is from genome assembly GCF_042611115.2 of Sulfitobacter sediminivivens. Taxonomy (NCBI): domain Bacteria; kingdom Pseudomonadati; phylum Pseudomonadota; class Alphaproteobacteria; order Rhodobacterales; family Roseobacteraceae; genus Sulfitobacter; species Sulfitobacter sediminivivens. The sequence goes on along the minus strand of NZ_JBHGAR020000036.1, from coordinate 6,106 downwards.
GGTGAAATTCTGCGTGCCCGCCGCATCATAGAGCGGCGCGTTCAGTGTAACCTCTTGCGTCACCTCATTTTTCGATAGAACATAAACCTCACGTCCGACGCCTGTCCCTTCGACCAATGCCCCGACAGGCACGTTTGCGACGTTCGTCACGCCTGTGAGACGGTTAGCGTTGGACGGTGAATAACTCGCCTGCGAAGTGACTTCGACTGTGTCCCAGGCGGTGCTCAGCCCCGCTTCCAGCTGCCCGTTCCGGATCACCCGCCGTGTGGCAAAACTGGACCGATCCGGGACCGCAGCCTGCATGTCGAGGGGTTTCAGGACATAGACCTTTCGCCCCCCCAAATCCAAAGATTCATGATCAGAGCTGTTCAACAACGCCTGAAACGCCTTCAGGAATGCAACCTCTTCATCCTCGAACGCTTCGATGTAATTGGGCAAGTCAAAGTTCCGGCGCAGCAGCAACTGTGCTGTGGCGGGCATTGTCACTTTGCCCTCGAACTTGACCGGCGTGTCAAACGTCACATCGCCATTCAGCAAGAAAGTACCTGTGGGGACGAAGACAGTGCGCCCATTGGCCGCTGCATTTGCCGCCTCAAACGCGGTCGTGCAATCGGTCACCCCATCACCGACAGCGCCATAATCCGTCACGTCAATCAACGATACGAGGTCGCGCAGGAAAACAGATGTGACATCTTCAATCTGAATATCGTCAATGCGCACAACACCGCCACTTTGACCAATAAGGTCCAGCCCCAGATGCCCGTAGACCGCATCCGGTCCCCAAACCATATCAACGCCACCGCGTGACCCCGCGCCAATAATTGCACTGATCTCGACCACCTGACCGTAGCCCATGAGCGGTGTGGCCGGGCCAAATTCTGGAACACCTGTGACCTTGCTCCCATCACCCAGCGCCGGATAGCCAGCGATGCGCACCGATGGCAGATTGCCACTGATCGCCTTCACCTTTGCGCTCACCCGCAGATAGCACCCCGGCAACAACGGCGTCTGCCCCATATAGCGCAGCGTCTGGGTGGACTGTGTCTTGAGCATCTCCAACGTGCCGCCGAAATCCTGATCCGCCGACACAAAGGCCGCATTCGTGGCATTGGCATAGGTATCCGACCCCGGCGTGCCATCGCCGCTTGAATACACGTCCAACCCATCCGCGAACGCAGGTGGCATCAACAATACGCCGTCGGTAATCGCCTTGTTCATCGAAAAATCCCTTTCCCCGGTGCCTGCAAAAACGCGGCAACCCGTTGATTGCTGTCAAAGCCCGACGACTGCCGGTGCGAATTCAGGGAAATATCAAGGCCGGGTTAATAGGGGATGCGGGGTGCGTGCGGTGGGGGGCCGCAACGGGTGGCAAGTTGGTGAGGTCTGATTTGCGGACTTTTCTGACGTTGAATTTGACCCAAGTAACCATTGTCTTTTTAAGCATTGCGGACCTTCGTTCACGATCAATTGAAGGCCTACCTGATCAGAGTAGCGCAGAAAGCGTCTCGATCTGCGCGGACATCGCACGTTGGCCTTCCGCGATCGCCTCGGCAGCGTGGTGAAAGTCCAGGATGCTAAGCTGGCTGAGATTTGGAGATACCATTAGATGCGGCGGGTCCCCAGCAAGGCGGCTGCGTTGAATCTGTTCGACCATTACATCGATGCAGGCCGATAAGACTTCAAAATAGCCAAGCCCTTTGGGCTTGTGCGAATTTCTCGGCAGTAGCGACGTCAGATAAGGCCGCAACCGCGTCGGCGCAGCAAGAATTAACCCTTCGGTCGCAGCCCATTGGTCAGTCAAGTCGGTTTTTGGAAAGTGCTGACGATAGGAATGAAGCCTCGAATTCGCATCAATAGCAATCACGATGTCGGCCCCTAATGCACGGCAAGCGGACACCGGCACCGGATTGGTCATCCCGCCATCCATTAGCCATCTTTCGTTGATGCGAACGGGCGAAACGATCCCAGGAATGGCTGTGGATGCGCGGATGGCATCGACAAGATTGCCCGTCTGTAGCCAGACTTCCGAAGCGCCGAAAAGATCGCTTGCGACGGCCAAGAACGGTCGGTCAATGCCGGAAAAGTCGGTCGCATAACCGAGATCGCGCAATTGCTTTGAAACAAGCAGACCTTCGATCACTCCACCGGTGGCAGGATTGATGTCAATTAACTTCGTTAAGCTGAACCGGGTGATCGAGCGAGCGAAATCTTCCAGACGATCAAGCGCGCCGGAGACATAAGCAGCCCCTACGAGAGCGCCCATTGAGGTGCCGCAGATGATGTCCGGTTCAATCCCCGCGTCTGCCAGAGCCTTGATCGCGCCAATGTGGGACCAACCGCGAGCCCCTCCGCTGCCAAGCGCCAGACCAATTTTTGGTTTCATACCTGACTCCGTGGTTACTCTGCGTAGCATTTTTTGCCCGGCTCCTGTCTAATTCAATCACAATCTCTGGTTTTGCACATGAACAGCAAACCCAAGAAAGCATTTTGATTCACGATTGACCAAGCTCAATTTGAGCTGCAGCGCCTAGACTAATGATTTCTGAAAACGGCCATCACGGACATTTGTCCCGTCTGCGGCGAAAGTCTGGTTTGAGCGGCGTTATGTATCAAACGCACCAGGCGAGGTGTGATTGATGCTTAAGTTAGCCGTGTTGTGCTTTTCCTGTTCCCTGTTTTGCCCGGTGTATCGAGTCTTGAGGGCAACGGAGACTACAGCGCCTTTATTGATGGGCCCAATGAAATCATCGGTGTCGCCTTTGGTGAGGAGGTATCTTTCCTTGTGAGGCTCTCCAAAGACATCCCTCCAACTTTTATCGCAATGAATATCCCCAGTCTCGTTTTTGATGACGTTTTTCAGGTAGATGTCATCCTTAAATTCTGTGTGAGGAACATAGCAAAACGCGTTTGCGGATTTTCCGGGCTCTACGACACCAGTAAAAGCCTCAAAGTCGCAAAAGGTGAAAAAAGGAGCTAGGTAGGCCGTAGAAGCCATGTCATTCCAGCCCGGACGGTCTGTAGCCTTGGGTAAATTTTCTGCAAGGAAATGAGCGACTTCGCTGTGACAGTTTTGATGGTTATTGCCCATGATCAGTCTCGGATAAGGCTTGCGTCCAGACTGTATGCCTCGTGGCACAGCAAACAGCAACTCTGGCAATCCTACGTTTTCAAGAGCGAAGAAAATCCGCGAAGCGATCTTTGGCGCAAATGCAGCGAACGCTCACTTTGTCCGCGACTTGATCCTTGCTCTCCCATTTGCGCTGAGGTTGGCATAAATGGCCGGTTTCGCCGCCGCACAGCGGCGTCCGCAACTGAGCACTTGCAGCGATCTTCGTGCCGCGTGCGTGTGCCGCGAAAAAGTGAATTCAGAGGTTCGGTTCAAAGCAGCCATTCATCCCCCCTCACGCAGCCACCCCCGTTGCCTCCAAAATCACAACCCCCGCAATCCGCCAGCCTATGTCGGTCTCTTCCATCTTGTAATCCAGCAGATGCACCGCCCCTTTGCCGTCCGTAACCTGCACCTTCTGCCACAGCGCCCCGCCGCGTTCCCGCAGTTCCAGATATCGCACCTCAGCGGGCCGCCAAACCATCGGATAGCCCGTCGTCACCATGCGTTTGAAATTTTCCGGTGACTGAAACAACATCTGCAACGTCGGCGTCGCGTAGGTGAACGCGTCCGCGAAATCATCCGCCTTGAACGCCTCAATCTGGCTGTTGATCGTGCCTTCAATCTGCGCTTGTTGTGCCGTCGCGCCAAAGGCCAGAAAAAGGGTCAGGGCCATCCCCACAACCCCCGAAATCAATCCCGTCCGCATCGCACTTCTCCCCCATGGTTTCATGACATATGGTAAGTCACGCGCACCGAAGGGCAAGAGGTTCACGACGTGATCAATTTCCCGGCCAGCGCATCCTCGATCAATGCAACCGTTTCATCGACACCATAAAGCGCGATAAACCCACCAAAGCGTGGCCCCTGCGACGCGCCCAGCAACACTTCATAGAGTGCCGTGAACCAATCGCGCAGCGGGTCAAACCGTTCTTTGCCAACTGCAAACACCATGGTTTGCAAGGCTTCCGCATCCAGACCGCCATCCCACACCTTCAACTGCGCCAACAGGTCTTCCAACGCCTCCCGCTCCAGATCGCTGGGCGCACGGAACACTTTTTCAGGCTTCACAAAGTCATTGTAATATCGCACCGCATGCTCTGCCGCCGCGTCCATCCCCGGATTGGCCTCCGGCGTTGCATCCGGCGCATAGCGCTGGATAAATCCCCACAATTGCGACTTCTCCTCAGCCGAGGACACGGACGCCAGATTCAGCAACATCGAATAGGGCACCACCATATCCGATTTGGGTACATCGCCGCCGTGAATATGCCACACCGGGTTGTTCAACTGCGCCTTAAGATCCTGCCCCTCATAGGCGCGCAGCTGTTGGTGATACTCATCGACCGCCTTGGGGATCACATCGAAATACATCCGCTTGGCGGTCTTGGGCTTGAGATACATGAAATACGACAGACTTTCGGCACTGGCATAGGTCAGCCATTCGTCAATCGTCAGACCGTTGCCCGATGATTTGGATATCTTGTGGCCGTCCTGGTCCAGAAACAGCTCATAGGTGAAATGCTCAGGTGCCTTGGCCCCCAGAATCCGGCAAATGCTGTCATAGATTGGCGTGTTGGTGGAATGGTCCTTGCCGTACATCTCAAAATCAACACCCAGCGCCGCCCAGCGTGCGCCGAAATCCGGCTTCCACTGCAACTTCACATTGCCCCCGGTCAGCGGCAGCGTCATCTCTGTGCCATCTTCATCATCAAATGTGATCGTGCCATCCCTGGCATTGACCTGCTTGATCGGCACATACATCACCCGGCCCGTCGTCGGGTGGATCGGCAGGAATATCGAATAGGTCTGACGCCGCTCTTCGCGCAGTGATTTCAGCATCACCGCCATGATCTCATCGTACTTTTCCGCCGCGCGCAAAAGTACCTCGTCAAACTGACCAGAGGCGTAAAATTCGGTGGCCGAATAGAACTCATACTCAAAGCCGAAGGTGTCCAGAAACCGCCGCAACATCGCGTTGTTATGGTGGCCAAAGCTTTCGTGCGTGCCAAACGGGTCAGGCACGCTGGTCAGCGGACGCTGCAAATGCTCGGCCAGCTTTTCGGGGTTCGGCACATTGCCGGGCACCTTGCGCATCCCGTCCAGATCGTCGGAAAAACAGATCAACCGCGTGGGAATATCGCTGATCGTCTCAAACGCACGGCGCACCATCGTCGTGCGTGCCACCTCTCCAAACGTCCCAATATGCGGCAATCCGCTGGGCCCATACCCGGTTTCAAAAAGCACATAACCTTTTTCAGGTGCCTTGGATGCATAGCGTTTCAGCACCTTGCGCGCTTCCTCAAAGGGCCACGCTTTGCTCTGCATTCCTGCATCCCGCATCTCAGACATATCAAACTTCCCGAAAGGGCCAATTGCGCCCAATGCGCACGGCTGGCCCTGTTCCTATTGCGTCACCAGCGCAGGGTCAATATTCTGCACCGCAACATGACCTCAAAGGACACCAGCAATGAACGACAGCACTTCTCTCTCACTCAGCGCGCAAGATTGCCTTGTCGCACTGATGATCGCCGTGTCCGCCTCAGACGAGGACATCCGAACCGCTGAATTGATCAAAATCCAGTCCTCTGTAAACATACTGCCGGTTTTTGCGGGCTACGATAATGACCGCCTCGCCACGATCAGCAAAACAGTCTTTGATCTTTTTGAACAAGAAGACGGCCTTGATGCGCTCTTTGGCCTGATCCGCGAGGCGCTGCCCGAACGGTTGAATGAAACAGCCTATGCACTGGCCTGCGACGTGGCCGCCGCAGACGGCACATTGGAAGAAGCCGAACTGCGCCTGCTCGAAGAAATCCGCTATGAACTGAACATCGATCGGCTTCATGCAGCGGCGATCGAGCGCGGCGCAAGGGCCCGTCACGTGGTCTGACGCAGGGGTCTGTCGCAGAGGTCTCTGACCCCGCTATGCGGGATGGGGTGGATGGCTCCTGGTTCACCCGGCGTCGCAATGCGCCATAGTGCAGTTGTTATGAACTG
>NZ_JBHGAR020000035.1:0-21123 GCF_042611115.2 Sulfitobacter sediminivivens | reverse complement strand
ATCGGGATGGTGCTGAAACCAGGTTTGCCCGCAATTTGAACATTGCACGTCCCGTCCATCCGTCGGCATGACTTCGTACTGGGCATCGCAATTTGGACAGATGAGCCGCATTATTTATCCTGTTGCTCTTTAATGACCGAACTTAAGTGTTAACACCTAGCATATGTCTTAGAACAAAATAGGAAAAGTGCTATCTGGGCGTGAAGCTTTGTTCAGGTGTATTGAAACGTAAGCGGTGCTAAGGCACAACAGGTTGAGCGAACCGGGGTACTTTTGTGATCGAACTGGAAAATGTGGCGTATAGCTATGGCGGTGGTGAGTTGCTGTCAGATATTACGCTGAAACTTGCGCCGGGCTCTTTTCATTTCCTGACCGGGCCTTCGGGTGCAGGCAAGACGACGCTGATGAAGCTCTGTTATGGTGCGTTGCTGCCAACCTCAGGCCATGTCCGGTTGTTTGGTGCAGATGTGCGCGGGCTTGATCGGGACGATATCGCGATGGTGCGTCGCCGGGTTGGTGTTGTTCATCAAGACGTTAAGTTCCTCGATCATCTGGACGTGTCAGACAACGTATCGCTGCCGCTGACGGTGTCTGGCCGTCACGCCGAGGCGGGGGGCGAGGATTTGCAGGAACTGATGTCGTGGGTTGGCCTGACCAACCGTGCCGAAGCATTGCCACCCGAATTGTCGGGCGGTGAACGGCAACGCGCGGCATTGGCGCGCGCCGTCATAATGTCGCCTGATGTGGTTTTGGCGGATGAACCCACCGGGAACATCGACTGGGAAATGTCAGAGCGTTTGCTGAGGCTGCTGATCGAATTGAATAAAATGGGCAAGACCGTATTGATCGCGACCCATGATTTAAGCCTGATCCGCGCCACCAAGACGCATGTGCAGGCCCGTGTTTTGCGCATTGCAAACCGCCGTATTCAATTGGCGGGGGCAGATCTGTGAAGTTTAAGTTGTCCTTTTTGCGGGCAGTGTTGGTGGGAGACCGACATGCGGACCGCGTTGTGCCGCCCTCGGGATTTACGGCACAATTGACCCTTTTTGCCGCCGCCGCGATGGCCTTTTTGGCGGTGTTTGCGCTGGCGCTGTCGCTGGCTGCCGGCCGTCTGGCGCAGCGCTGGGGCGATGAGTTGGCACGGTCAGCAACAATCCGAATTGTGGCACCGCTGGATCAACGCGCGGCCCAGACCGAAGCTGCTTTGCGCATCCTGGAGACGACCAAAGGAGTTGCCACGGCGCGCGCGCTGACCGACGCGGAACAACAGGCATTACTGGCCCCTTGGTTCGGTCCCGAGTTGGCGCTTGATACCTTGCCGGTGCCGCGTCTGATTGAAGTGATTGAGAACAGCGAAGGTCTGGATGCCACCGGTCTGCGGTTGCGTCTGTCTGCCGAAGTTCCGGGGGCGATTTTGGATGACCATGCCCGCTGGCGCGCGCCTTTGATCAAAGCGGCAACCCGATTGCGTACCTTTGGTTGGCTGTCGATCCTGCTGATCGGGGCCGCTGTGGCTTCGATGATTACCCTTGCTGCGCATGCCGCCCTCGCCGCAAATGCCCAAGTCATTGCTGTTTTGCGGTTGGTGGGGGCCACGGATGACTACATTGCACAGGCGTTCATCCGGCGCTTTACCCTGCGCGCCCTGTTGGGCGCGGCGGCGGGTACAATTCTGGGGATGATTGCGGTGCTCCTGATGCCTTCCGCAGCTGAGGAAGCTGGCTTTCTGACCGGGCTGGGTTTGCAGGGATGGCATTGGCTGTTGCCGATGCTGATCCCGTTCCTGGCAGGGGCTGTGGCGTTTATCGCAACGGGCGCGGCGGCGCGCCGTACGTTGAAGGAGTTGGCATAATGCTGCAATGGGTGCGGTCAATCATCTATATCGTCCAGGCAACGGTGATGATGCCTGTGATTGGCTTGCTATATGCCCCTTGGGCGATGTTCTCGCTTAACGGCGCATATGCAGCCTGCAAAGCCTATTCCCGATGGTGCATTTGGACGGCGCGCTGGCTTATCGGACTGCGCTGCGAAGTGCATGGGAATGTGCCGCAGGGCGAAGTGCTGGTGGCGGCAAAGCACCAGTCATTTCTTGATATCATGATGATTTTCAATGCGTTACCGCGCGCGAAATTCATCATGAAAAAGGAAATCCTTTTTACACCTATTATTGGTCAATACGCCAAGAGGATGAACATGGTGGCGGTGGACCGTGGCAAACGCGGCAAAGCCATCACCAAGATGCTGGAAGATGTGAAATCTGGCCGTATCGAGGCGGGACAGTTGGTGATCTATTCGCAAGGCACCCGTGTGGCACCTGGTGTGAGCGCGCCCTACAAGGCGGGCACCGCAGCACTTTACGAACAGATGGCACAACCCTGTGTCCCGGTGGCCACCAATGCCGGGTATTTCTGGCCCCGCCGTGGACTATATCGTCGTCCCGGTCTCGCCGTGGTTGAGTTTTTGGAACCCATTCGGACCGGCCTCACAAAAGAAGCATTCATGGCAGAACTGGAAACCAAGGTTGAAAGTGCGTCTGATACGCTGCTGCGCGACGCAGGATGGACACCAGCTGATGCGACACCTAGATGATTTAAGAGAACTTGAGGCGCTCTATGGCCAACCCGGGGCACCCGCCCTGCGCAAGGTGGCGGATCGACTGACACCGCTCTACCGCAAGTGGATCATGTCCTCAAAGCTCTGTGTGCTCAGCACAATAGGTCCGGGTGGCACCGATGGGAGCCCCCGTGGTGATGACGGCCCTGCGGTCATGGAACTTGACGCGCATCGGCTTGCGATGCCCGACTGGCGTGGCAACAACCGATTGGACAGCCTGCGCAATATCGTGGCGGATGGACGGTTGTCCTGCCTGTTTTTGGTACCGGGGTCAAACAATGTCGTGCGGGTCAACGGGCGCGGGTTTGTCACCGATGATGCGGACCTGCGCGCCCGTTTCGACAAGGGCGGTCGCCAACCCGCAACTGTGATTGTGATTGAAATTGCCGAAATTTATACTCAATGCGCCCGCGCCTTGATGCGCGCAGGGGCTTGGGCCGGCGTTGACGAAAGTACCAGCCTTCCCAGTGTCGGTGAAATACTGGCCGAAATGACCAGTGGCGAAGAGGACGGTGCACCTTATGATGACGCATGGGGCGCTCGGGCGGCCAAGACGATGTGGTAAACGCAGGCGATTTTCCGGGCTAAGCGCCCGCCCAAAAGCACCTACAATAAGGCGGGCACTTTGCCCACCTTGGCTTTCAGAAACTACATATGGATTGCGCCGTCTCCACAGGCCAACGCGGCCTCGCGCACCGCTTCGGAATAGGTCGGATGCGCATGGCAGGTCATCGCCAGATCCTGAGCAGATGCCCCAAATTCCATCGCGACACAGACCTCATGGATCAGATCACCGGCACCGGGGCCGATGATATGTGCGCCCAATATGCGGTCCGTTTCCTTGTCTGCCAGAATTTTGACAAACCCGTCACCCGCAAATACCGCCTTGGCCCGTGCGTTGCCCATAAAGCTGAATTTGCCGACCTTATAGGCGCGCCCGGCTTCTTTCAGCGTGGCTTCGGTTTCGCCGACATTCGCAACCTCGGGGTGGGTATAGATCACACCGGGGATCACGCCGTAATTCACGTGGCCATGCTTGCCCGCTATTACCTCTGCAGCAGCCATGCCCTCGTCTTCTGCCTTGTGTGCCAACATTGGCCCTTCGATCACGTCGCCAATCGCATAGATGCCTTTAACGGATGTTTCCCAATGGTCGTTCACGGCGATCTGACCGCGTTTGGTCATCTCCAATCCCAGCTTGTCGAGGCCCAGGCCATCTGTGAATGGTTTGCGTCCGGTTGAGACCAGCACAACATCCGCATCAATCGTATGTTCGCTGTCATCTTTGCGCAGTTTATAAGTGACTTTGGCCTTGGTTTTGGTGGCTGTGGTCCCCTGAACGGCGGCCCCCATGATGAACGTAAAGCCTTGTTTTTTCAGCGTTCTCTGGAAGGTCTTTTGCACCTCTGGGTCCATGCCGGGTGCGATGGCGTCAAGAAATTCCACCACGGTCACTTCGGACCCGAGCCTCGCGTAAACGCTGCCCAGTTCCAGCCCGATCACACCTGCGCCGATCACCACGAGCTTTTTGGGGACCTTGCCCAATTCCAGCGCCCCGGTTGAAGTGACAACAACCTTTTCGTCGACGTCAACACCGGGCAGCGAGGCAGGCTCAGAGCCGGTGGCGATGATGATACTCTTGGCCTCGTGAACCTCATCACCAACCTTGACCTTGCCCGCTTCTGGTACTGTGGCCCAACCCTTGATCCAGTCTATCTTGTTCTTTTTGAACAGAAATTCGATGCCTTTGGTGTTGGTGTCGATGGTGGATTGTTTGTAGGCCAACATTTGCTTCCAATCAACCGACGGGCTTTTGCCCTTGAGCCCCATCTCGGCAAAATTATGTTCGGCTTCATGCAGCATATGGGACGCATGCAACAGCGCCTTGGACGGGATACAGCCCACATTCAAACAGGTGCCGCCAAGGGTGTCACGTCCTTCGACGCACGCCGTTTTCAGGCCCAGTTGCGCGCAGCGGATTGCGGCAACATAGCCGCCGGGGCCGGAACCGATGATGATGACGTCATAGCTGGACATGGCTGTCTCCTTTGGGTGTTTCGACGTCGGTATTACGTCGGTATTCTGTCGGTGTGTTTGCGTCAGCGTAGGGGGGGCAGCACCTCGGTGCAAGCGGGGGGATTATTTGAGTATTTAAGGCGAAAAGAAATTCAGATCAGGGCGGCGAGCAGCATCAGCAGAGTTGCCAGAAACCCGATCGACCAGATCAGAGATCGGTACGGGCGCAGGCCCATCGCATAGGCCGGCACATAAGCAACACGCGCGATCAGATAGGTCCATGCGCAGATTGCAGTGAAGGTGCTGTTCTGGCCGGACATCTGGATCACACCCACGGCGATGGTAAAGAGGATCAACCCTTCGAAATGATTTTCAAAGGCGCGGCCCAGACGTGCAGTGCGGTCGGACATCGGGCGTGAGGGCGCACGATCGCGGGCCGACATGGTGTAGCCGGGGCCGACCTCGCGGTTGGCCGGAATGGCATAAGCCAAGAACTGCACTACTTGCAAAAGCGCGGCGAGGGTGAGGGCTGTGAGTTCGGGGGTCATGCGGGGTCGATGAAGTAAGCAGACGCATGCGTGACAGTGTTGCCATCATCGCCGTGCAGCGCATTTGAGCGGTCGATCCAGCCCTGTGCCTTGTCGCGGTTGTTGACGTTCAGCAAAAAGAACGCATGCGTGGTGCTGTCGACGTGTTTCCAGACTTGCAGCACAGTGAGGCCCGCACTGCGGCGCGCCTCATCATCCGCGTCGAACGCGGTTTTCCAAGCGTCGAAGTCGGTGACTTCGTGGTGGCAGATCATTTGCATGTTGCTGTGCCTTTAAAGAGCCAAGACATAGAGAACCGCCGTGGCGGCAAAGCCGGCGAGCCATGCCAGCGTGCGGATTGCAGGGATGCCAAGGGCATAGACGGGCAGATAGATGATCCGGGCGATCAGGAAGACATTTGCAGCGAGCAGCGAGGCGTTGCTGGTGCGGTCGAGGGCCACGAGTACCAGAATCGCCGGGGCAAAGAGGGCCATTGCAACGACTGAATTATCAAGCGCGCGTTCAAGACGGGCGGTCATACCGGTGGTGGAGCGGCCTTCGTCCCGGCTGGACATCAAATAGCCCATGGACAGTTGACGTGTGGCCCCAAGGACCTGCAACAGAAGTGTGAGCAGAACGAGCAGGCCGTATACGGCAAGGATGGTTGTTTCGGTCATTTGACGTCTCCTTTGGCAGCGATGGCGGGCTGAAGTCTGCCCTTTTGGGGATGGTATGGTTTGCAATGCCTGATCTCAAGCATTTGGTGTCTCCGCCCGAAGTAATTCCTGCGAAGCGAGAGTGTGCAGTTGTCAACGGAGGCACCTTGGGGGTGAACCCGTCATAAAGTGTGTCGCTTGAGAGCTATTGAGGTGGCACCCGCCAAGAAACATCTCTTGCGGCGAGGATCACGGACACATGGTACCCGTCCCATTTGGGCCTAACCCATTAGCTCACGTCGAATAGACAATGAATTCCAGCAAGGAGCCGTCAGGGTCGCGAAAATAGAGGCTGGTGCCGCTGCCCTTGGCCCCAACCCTTTCGACCGGCCCAAGTTCGACCTCGACACCGCAGGCCTCAAGATGCTTTTGCGCGTCCCTGATAGTCCCGTGCCATTCGAAACACAGATCGCTGCCGCCCGGCATAACCGGAATCCGGGCACGGGGGGTGCCGATCTGCTTGGGGCCGTGCGTGTTCAACTGTACAGGTCCGAAACGGAACATCGCACCTTTGCCGTTAGGCACGATTTCGGCCTGCAAGACGTCACGGTAGAAGGTTGTGGAACGATCCCAATCGCCCACATGGATGACGCAATGGTCAAATGTGATCCGTGACATCAGATTTCCTTTCCGGACCAAATCTGGGTCGGTGAAACCCAGTTGATGGCGCTACAAATCCATCAGCAACCGACGCGGATCTTCGAGCATCTCTTTGACCCGTACTAGGAACGTGACCGCGCCTTTGCCGTCGATGATGCGGTGGTCATAGCTGAGCGAGATGTACATCATCGGACGCACGACAATCTCACCGCCGACGACCATCGCGCGGTCCTGAATTTTTGCCATGCCGAGAATGCCGGATTGCGGTGGGTTCAGGATTGGCGCGGTCATCAGTGAGCCGTAGACGCCGCCGTTGGAAATGGTGAACGTGCCGCCGGTCATGTCAGCCATCGACAGCTTGCCATCGCGGGCTTTCTTGCCCATCACGTTGATGCCTTTTTCGATCTCGGCAAAGGACATGGTGTCGACGTTTCGGATCACTGGCACAACCAGACCTGTGGGCGTGCCAGCGGCAACCCCCATGTGGACGTAGTTTTTGTAGATGATGTCGGTGCCGTCGATTTCCGCGTTGACCTCTGGGATCTCCTTGAGGGCGTGACAGCAGGCTTTGGTGAAGAAAGACATGAAGCCCATGCGCACGCCGTGTTTCTTTTCGAACTGCTCTTTATAGGCGTTGCGGATGCCCATCACCTCGGTCATGTCGACCTCGTTAAAGGTGGTCAGGATTGCGGCGGTGTTCTGGGCTTCTTTCAGACGGCGCGCCATGGTTTGCTTGAGGCGCGACATCTTGACCCGTTCTTCGCGGCTTGCATCATCAGCGGCTGAGGCAGCGCGCGGTGCCGCAGCGGCGGCAGGTGCAGGGGCAGGTGCGCTTGATCCGGCGGCAATCGCCTTGACCACGTCTTCTTTCATCACGCGGCCATCCCGGCCAGAGCCTGTCACCGCATCGCGGGACAAACCTGCTTCGGCCATGGCTTTTTTCGCTGATGGTGCGTCTTCGACGTCTTTGCCATCGCTGGATTGCGCGGCTGCCGGGACCGGGGCTGGTGTTTCGGCTTTGGCAGATGCGGCGGCCCCTTCACCCGAAGAGATCACCGCGAGTTTGGCGGACGCGTCAACAGTACTGCCTTCTTCGGCGATGATTTCGGTGAGCGTGCCCGCAGCAGGGGAGGGAACCTCGACGCTGACCTTGTCGGTTTCCAATTCGCACAGCATTTCGTCTTGGGCGACGGCATCGCCAACCTTTTTGAACCATGTGCTGACTGTTGCCTCTGTGACGCTTTCGCCCAAGGTTGGCACCATTACGTCAACGGATGCGACACCGCCGTCGCCCTTGGTGGCGGTCCGAGCTGCGCCGCTTTCCGCTTTGGGGTCTTTTGCGGCCTCCTTGCCTTTGGGGGCTTTGGCTGATCCGGAATCCCCTTCGGAGATATTGGCCAGCAAGGCATCCACCCCAACGGTTTCCCCTTCGGCAGCGACGATTTCAGACAATGTGCCAGCCACCGGGCTGGGGACCTCGACGGTCACCTTGTCGGTTTCCAGTTCGCACAACATTTCGTCGACCGCGACGGTATCGCCCGGTTTCTTGAACCATGTGGCCACTGTTGCTTCTGTCACGGATTCGCCCAGCGTTGGTACGCGTACTTCGCTTGTCATGGTTATTTTCCTTTAACTGTCAGCGCATCATCAACGAGGGCTGCTTGTTGTGCTTTGTGTTGTGAGGCCAGACCTGTTGCAGGTGATGCGGCTGTTGCGCGCCCTGCATAGGCGGGGCGGCCATGTTTGGCTTTGATCCGGCCCAGCACCCATTCGATGTTGGGTTCAATGAACGACCAAGCGCCCTGGTTTTTGGGTTCTTCCTGACACCAGACCATTTCGGCACTTTTGAAGCGTTCCAGTTCCTTGACCGCTGATTGCGCGGGAAAAGGATAGAATTGTTCGAAGCGCATGAGATAGACGTCATCAATGCCGCGCGCGTCGCGTTCCTCAAGCAGGTCGAAGTAGACCTTGCCGGAGCACATCACCACCCGCTTGATCTTGTTGTCCGCGACCAGCTTGGTGTCTGAATTGCCTTGCTGTGCGTCATCCCACAGGACCCGGTGAAACGATGAACCTGTGGTGAATTCTTCGGCCTTGCTGACGGCCAGCTTGTGGCGCAGCAGGGATTTGGGTGTCATCAGGATCAGCGGCTTGCGGTAGCTGCGGTGCAACTGGCGGCGCAGGATGTGGAAATAATTTGCGGGTGTGGTGCAATTGGCCACGATCCAGTTGTCGCCGCCACACATGGTCAGGAACCGTTCCAACCGCGCAGAAGAGTGTTCGGGGCCTTGCCCTTCGTAGCCGTGGGGCAGCAGGCACACGAGGCCCGACATGCGCAGCCATTTGCTTTCGCCTGAGCTGATGAACTGGTCAAACATGATCTGCGCACCGTTTGCGAAATCGCCAAACTGCGCCTCCCACAGGGTCAGCGCGTTGGGTTCGGCCAGCGAATAGCCATACTCAAATCCAAGCACCGCATATTCCGACAGCATCGAATCGATGACTTCGTATTCTGCCTGCCCCTCACGGATGTGGTTCAGCGGGTAATATCGTTGTTCGTTCTCCTGATTGATCAGTGCGGAGTGGCGCTGGCTGAACGTGCCACGGGCGCTGTCCTGTCCGGCAAGACGCACTTTGTACCCTTCGGTCAGCAGCGATCCGAACGCCAGTGCTTCGCCGGTGGCCCAGTCAAAACCAGTACCGTTTTCAAACATTTCGCGTTTCGTATCCAGCAGCCGACCGACGGTCTTGTGCAGCGGAAAACCATCGGGCGCAGTGGTCAGCGCCTTGCCGACTTCGGCCATGGTTTCCTTTTTGATCGCGGTCTTGCCGCGCTGGTACTTCTTGTCCTGCTTGTCCAGATGGGACCATTTGCCATCCAGCCAATCGGCCTTGTTCGGGCGGTAGTCTTTGCCCGCTTCAAATTCCTCGCTCAGATGTTCCTGAAACGCGGCTTTCATGTCCTCAATCTCGCCTTCGGGGATCAGCCCGTCCTTGACCAGACGTTCGGTGTAGAGCGTCAGTGTGGTTTTCTGCTGTTTGATCTTTTTGTACATCACCGGATTGGTAAACATCGGCTCGTCGCCTTCGTTGTGACCAAAGCGGCGGTAGCAAATCATGTCGATCACTACGTCCTTGTGGAACTTTTGACGGAATTCGGTGGCGACACGGGCGGCATGTACAACCGCTTCCGGGTCGTCGCCGTTAACGTGGAAAATCGGGGCCTCGACCACCAGCGCGTTGTCGGTGGGATAGGGCGATGACCGGCTGAAGTGTGGCGCGGTGGTGAAACCGATCTGGTTGTTGACCACAATATGCATGGTACCGCCGGTGCGGTGGCCGCGCAGACCAGAAAGCGCGAAACATTCCGCCACAACGCCCTGTCCGGCAAAGGCCGCATCGCCGTGCAGCAGGATCGGCATGACCGCACCACGATCCTTGTCTTTGAGTTGATCCTGTTTGGCGCGGACCTTGCCGATAACGACGGGGTTGACCGCCTCTAGATGGCTGGGGTTGGCGGTGAGGCTCAGGTGCACGGTATTGCCGTCAAATTCACGGTCCGAGGAGGCGCCAAGGTGGTATTTCACGTCGCCGGAGCCGTCCACGTCTTCGGGTTTGAAACTGCCGCCCTGAAATTCGTTGAAGATCGCGCGGTAGGGTTTTTGCATCACGTTGGCCAGCACCGACAAACGGCCCCGGTGCGGCATGCCGATCACGATGTCACGCACGCCCAATTGGCCACCACGTTTGATGATCTGCTCCATCGCAGGCACCAGGCTTTCGCCGCCATCAAGGCCAAAGCGTTTGGTGCCCATGTATTTAACGTGCAGGAATTTCTCGAACCCTTCGGCCTCAACCAGTTTCGACAGGATCGCCTTGCGCCCGTTTTTCGTAAACTCGATTTCCTTGCCCAGACCTTCGATCCGTTCCTTGAGCCAGCCTGCTTCTTCGGGGTTTGAGATGTGCATGTATTGCAGGGCAAAGGTGCCGCAATAGGTCCGTTTTACAATTTCCAGAATCTGGCGCATCGTTGCGACCTCAAGGCCCAGGACCTTGTCGATAAATATCGGGCGGTCCATGTCAGCGTCGGAAAAGCCGTAGGATTTGGGGTCAAGTTCCGGGTGCGGCGTGATCTGGCGCATGCCCAGCGGGTCAAGGTCGGCAACCAGATGGCCGCGAATACGGTAGGCGCGGATGATCATCAGAGCGCGGATGCTATCGAGCACTGCCTCTCTGACGGATGCGTCGGAGACTTCGACGCCTTTTTCGGCGGCTTTTGCCTTGATCTTGTCGCCTGCGGCTTTGGCCTCGGTTGGTTCGGGCCAGATGCCGGTCAGGGCACCCATGACCTCGCCATTTGGGGTGGGAGGCCAATCGGAGCGCGCCCAAGAGGGACCTGCAGCCTCGGCCTGTGCCACGCCGTCGTCGTCGCCCATTGCCTTGAAGAAGGCCTGCCATGCTTCGTCAACCGCGTTCGGGTCATTGGCATAACGGGCATACATATGTTCGAGGTATTCCGCGTTTTCGCCTTCCATGAAGGACGAAGCGTGGAACTGGTCGTTGGCTGGTTGGTTGGTCATTTTGGCACCTTTTCTAGACGCACGCGTGAGGGTCAGGCCGCAGGTGGCGGACCGTAGGCATTTGTTTCGGGTTGTGAGGGTCGGGTCAGCCACCAGATAAAGACTACAGCGATGACAATTCCAATGATCGAGAGCAGGCCGCCAAAAAGAGCGCCGCCAACCGATGGCATTTCCGTTGGCATTCCAGTTGCTTCGTCAAGTTCGTAACTGCCAAAGCCAAAGCTGCGCAGGGCAAGATTGTAGACAGACGGGATGACAAAGTACCAACCCGGCTTGCCGATATCCTGCATTCTTCGAAAGCCGACGGCAAGCAGCGGTAGAAACACAGCTAAAGCGTAGAGGATCGGGAGCAGCGGGACCAACATGACAACCATCGCGCCGATGATATAGGCCAGCATGAACCACCAGAATTCGGACCGCGATGCACGCCCCTGAAAGGTCATGTATTTTTTGGTCAGGCAGGTTCTTACCGACGTCTGAAAATCCATTATCTGATCCTCGTGCTAAGGGTTGTCTGGCCCCTTACCCCTTCTCAATCGCTTCCTTGACCGCCTCGCCCAGCGTCGCAGGGCTGTCGGCTACGACAATGCCTGCCGCGCGCATGGCTTCGATCTTGTCTTCGGCACCGCCTTTGCCACCTGCAACGATGGCACCCGCGTGGCCCATGCGGCGGCCGGGAGGGGCGGTGCGGCCCGCGATGAAACCAGCGGTGGGTTTCCAGCGGCCTGCTTTTTTCTCGTCCGCGAGGAACTGTGCGGCGTCTTCTTCTGCCGAACCACCAATTTCGCCAATCATGATGATTGATTTGGTCTCAGGATCGGCGAGGAACATTTCCAAAACGTCGATATGTTCGGTGCCTTTGATCGGATCGCCGCCGATGCCGACAGCCGATGATTGGCCATAGCCGAGGTCGGTGGTCTGTTTAACCGCCTCATAGGTCAGCGTGCCGGAGCGCGATACAACACCGCAGGACCCGCGTTTGTGGATGTGGCCGGGCATGATGCCGATTTTGCATGCATCGGGTGTGATTACGCCGGGGCAGTTGGGTCCGATCAGGCGCGACTTGGAGCCTTGCAGCGCGCGCTGAACGCGCATCATGTCCAGAACCGGGATGCCTTCGGTGATGCAGACAATCAACTCCATCTCTGCATCGATCGCCTCAAGGATGGAATCGGCAGCAAAAGGCGGTGGCACATAGATCACCGAAGCGTTGGCCTGCGTCATATGTTTCGCCTCGTGAACCGAGTTGAACACCGGCAGATCAAGATGTGTCTGGCCGCCTTTGCCGGGGGTCACGCCGCCCACCATTTTGGTGCCATAGGCAATCGCCTGTTCGGTATGGAACGTGCCCTGAGACCCGGTAAGGCCCTGACAGATGACTTTGGTATTTTCGTCTACGAGTACGGCCATGATTATTTCCTTCGCGTGGTATTTGATGCCGCGAGGTGCGGCGTAATGGTGGACAGCGCAGCAGCGCCGCGTTGATTGGATATCGGGATGGGTATGGGGCGGACGATCCTGAGGACGGGATTTGACGGCATCATCTGCATTATCCTTCGACTTTCGGCAGGCCCAGACCGTCATAAAGACGGTCCACTGCCATGAATGTGCGAAGGGTATCATCGGTTTTGCGGGTGCCAACATGCACAACGGCCACACGCCCTCGCAGGAGTTCGCGGCCCTCAATCAGGACTGTGCCAGCGGTTGGCTGGTGGGTTTCAGGCAAGGGGATTTTGGTTCCAAAGACCGGCGGAGTTGCCATTTGCACGCGCATCGCCTTAATCGCGGGGGCGGTGTGGTCGCCCTCAAATGCCACTTCGCAGCGCCGTTCGATACCCGGTGGTGCATCCGCCGGGCGCGGCTCAAGGCTGTCATCCCAGAAGGTGAGGGTGAACGCGGGGGGCACGCCGTTGGTCAACCCCATATTTTCTCGCGCCTGCACCTCTGTCTGGCCTGCCTTGAAGCACCAGGTGTTGAAGGCAGAGATCGCGGAGTCAGAAGCAACAGCAGAACTGGCAAACATCATCCCGGCGACCGTGCAGGCCAAGGCCCGTTTCAGGGCGCTGCGCATAGGGCGGGTGCACGCACCCACCCTACGGTCAGCCCGCCTGCGAAACGAAACAAGGCGCGGTGTGAATGGCACTAGGACTACCCCTTAACCGCCTTCACAATCTTCTCAGCACCATCCTTGAGGTCATCGGCCGCGATCACATCAAGACCACTTTCATTAATGATCTTTTTGCCCTCGGCGACCTTGGTGCCTTCCAGACGCACAACCAATGGCACTTTCAGGCCGACCTCTTTCACAGCAGCCACAACGCCCTCGGCGATCACATCGCAGCGCATGATGCCGCCAAAGATGTTGACCAGAATACCTTTGACCTGCGGGTCAGAGGTGATGATCTTGAACGCTTCGGTGACTTTTTCTTTGGTTGCGCCGCCGCCGACATCAAGGAAGTTGGCAGGCTCGGCCCCATAAAGCTTGATGATGTCCATCGTCGCCATCGCGAGGCCCGCGCCGTTGACCATACACCCAATCTCACCGTCCAGAGCGATGTAGTTCAGGTCGTATTTGGACGCCTCAAGTTCTTTGGGGTCCTCTTCGGTCACATCGCGCAATTCAGCGATATCGTTGTGGCGGTACATGGCGTTGCCATCAAAGCTAACCTTGGCATCGAGCACCTTGAGGTCCCCGGTGTCGGTGACGATCAGCGGGTTGATCTCAAGCATTTCCATGTCTTTGTCGATGAATGCCTTGAACAAGATACCCATCAAAGACACGCATTGCTTGACTGCCTTGCCTTCTAGGCCCAGCGCAAACGCAACGCGACGGCCATGGAACGGCTGATATCCGGTCGCAGGATCAACCGAGAAATTGATGATTTTTTCCGGTGTGCTGGCCGCGACCTCTTCGATGTCCATGCCGCCTTCGGTAGAACAGACAAAGCCGACACGAGACGACTGGCGGTCCACGAGTAGTGCCAGATAGAGTTCGGTTTCAATGCCGGCACCGTCTTCGATATAGACGCGGTTGACTTGTTTGCCTGCAGGACCGGTCTGGTGCGTGACCAATGTGCGGCCCAGCATCTTCTTGGCTTCCTGGGCGGCTTCTTCCACTGATTTGGTCAGGCGCACCCCGCCTTTGTCCCCTGCGTCAGCTTCTTTGAATTTGCCTTTACCGCGGCCACCTGCGTGGATTTGCGCTTTGACAACCCAAAGGGGGCCGTCCAATTCACCGGCTGCTGATTTCGCTTCTTCGGCGCGCATCACGACGCGGCCATCAGAGACAGGGGCACCAAAGCTGCGCAGAAGGGCTTTCGCCTGATATTCGTGGATGTTCATAAAAAAACTGTCCCGTTTTTGTTCAAGTCACCTCGCAGTATGCGAGTGAGTCTTATCGCTCGGTAAACAGTTTTTCGCAGTATTGGGGGGATTGCCAGACAAAAGCGACATTTGTGATCACACCGGAAATGCTGTGATCACAAAAGTGCGGCGTGGATGGTTTGAATTGTGGAGAAAGGGGGCGAATCCCTGTTTTTGTCCAATTGTTCGTTCATTTTTTGTGCGGGATATTTGGCTTGTGTTTGGGTCTGGGGTAGGCGCGAAAGATATGTCGCGACCGGTTCGGAGGTCTGAAAAGAGCCCAAACCTACGTCTTCAACGGAAGGACGTTCTGGCGATACTCTAGGCGTTTCGGTCGCCATATTGGAAAGAATAGAAGGCCAGTCGTTGTGTCATCAGCCCAACCGTCAGGTTCTTCCGACTGGACTGTCCATTTGTGTTCAATGTTTCCCCTTAGAGTGACTTTCAGTCGACACTTGGGAGATAGACCAAATGCGAAGCAGTCTTGCGCAGTTGCCAGATCGTCAAAATCTTCATGCCATCCATCAAAACTAATCTGAAATCTACCATCGGTCTCATATATCGAAACTGCAAAGCTATCTTCATTATCGCATGTGACGGTGAGACTATCGTCATCCCATTCGACCTTGTGACCTGAATATTTCTCCAACCGTTCCAGAA
This sequence comes from Sulfitobacter sediminivivens, assembly GCF_042611115.2. Classification (NCBI taxonomy): domain Bacteria; kingdom Pseudomonadati; phylum Pseudomonadota; class Alphaproteobacteria; order Rhodobacterales; family Roseobacteraceae; genus Sulfitobacter; species Sulfitobacter sediminivivens. Next base: position 6,045 of record NZ_JBHGAR020000035.1, on the reverse strand, counting down.
AATAGTCGCGCCAATGTGCCAATCTACAACCTCCATTTAACCTTACTGCTGGCTCGTATCATTCGTTCCTGACGCACAACTTAGTCAAGGTAATGTGAAAATTCCGAACGTCGCTTTGTCCGCACAGCAGACCTTCGACGTGAGCCGCGTGAGGCCACACATTCCGACAGGCCTTCCCTCATGCATAGTGCTCATTTCCCTATCTGGACCGTGATGCCCTCAGTTGGGCATCCGATCGCTTGTCCCTGACCGTGCATGAAATCTGTGATCTTGCTTTTTAAAACTAAATCGGCATCAGCGCCCAATAGTCGAGATCCAGCAAGACATCTGGTAGGTATTTGCCATCATCGCCTTTCAGTTTGAACGGATCGCCGCCCTTGGTCGCGACCAAACGCAAGCGAATGGCACCCACACCCGGAGCGGCGGTTTCGGCTTTGTCCAGCACCTCGGACCATGCGCGGATGGTATCACCGGCCAGGCAAGGGTTGGCATGGGTACCGCCGTTCAGGCCCACGACCATCTGTGCGTTGGCCAGACCGTTGAACGACAGCGCGCGGGCCATTGAAATGACATGACCGCCGTAAATCAGGCGGCGACCATCAGGGCGGGCGGCGGTGTCGAAATGGACCTTGGCGGTGTTCTGCCACAGGCGCGTGGCCATCATGTGTTCGGCCTCTTCGACCGTCACACCATCGACGTGGTCGATCTTTTCGCCAACTGGGTAGTCGCCCCAGCGGTGCGGTTCACCGGCGAGGGTGAAATCGTAGCTGCTGAAATCGAGGCCCTTGGGGATGCGCAATTGTCCGACGCTCAAGGCACCGGGCAGATTTGGCACAACCGGCTTGGGTGCAGGCGCATCGACATCGCGTTTACGCACCATCACCCAGCGGACATATTCCAGCACCGCCTCATCATGTTGGTTAAGCCCGGTGGTGCGCACATAGACCACGCCGGTTTTGCCGCTGGAGTTTTCCTTGACACCGATCACTTCCGACTGGCTGCGTAATGTGTCGCCGGGCCAGATTGGCAACAGCCACCGCCCCTGAGCATACCCCAGATTTGCCACCGCGTTCAGCGATACATCCGGCACAGTTTTGCCAAACACCACATGAAACGCGATCATATCGTCAAGCGGGCTGAAGGGCAGGCCACATGTTTGGGCAAACTGATCCGAGGAATAGAGCGCGTGCCGTGCCGGATAAAGCATGTGATAGAGTGCGCGTTCGCCCATTTTGACAGTGCGCGGCACCGCGTGGTGAATTACTTCGCCAACTTTATAGTCTTCGAAAAAGCGCCCGGAATTGGTCTTGGCCATGTCAGTGGGCCCCCAGTTTGGTGTCGGGGGTATAGGTGCCTTCGACCTCTTTCACCACCGATTGCCCACAGCGCATGACCCCGGCGGCATGATCCCAGGTCTGAGTGGGCGAGCCATACAGATCCCAGCCTTTGTTGAGTGCGTCAGTGACCTTGTGGCAAAATGCGGATGTGTCCTCTTCGGACAGAAAACGATAGAGTTTCATGGCAGCTCCGGATGTTCAGACGGGAAAGGGCGATACACCCAGCCACGCGTGGATGGCGATAATCACGACCGTAATAACCGCAGTGATAACAGCCAGACGGATATAGGTCGCGCGGCCCGCGGGGGCGGGGGCGACCCAATGCGGCTCTGCCCGGTTGATCAGAATGACCGACCCAACGGCCCAGGCCAACATTGTGCCAAAGAGCAGGATCGACGCAAGATCCCCATTGACCAGCAAATGCGAGAACGCCCAGATTTTCACGGCCAACAGCTGTGGGTGCCGGGTTTTGTAGGCCGGCCAAGCCTTGGCCCCTTTGGCGGCGGACGAGCCATAGATCCAGAGCGCCAGGATCATCAGTGTGTTGTTGATGTGGGTGAAGAAGGCTGGCGGTGACCAGACGTGGATGAAAGGTGCCCAGCGATAGCCAAAGATGATCAGCAAAAGAGCCGCAATCACGCTGAGCGCCACCAGACCTTTGCCGGTATCGCCCAATTTCATTCGCTGACGCGGCACCAGCCGTTTGAAATAATGTGCGCCGACCCAAAGGGCCAAACCGATAATCAACAGTGCCATGGTTCTACTCCGCGTTCAGGGCTGCAATTGCGTCCAGTTTTGCCAGTGTTTCACGGGCAGTTGCAACATGCAGGTTTTCGACGATGCGGCCATCGACGACCGCGACGCCCTGGCCCTCGGCCTCAGCGGTCTCGAAAGCGGCAATCTGACGGCGGGCGAGGTCGGCCTCTGCATCGGACGGGGAAAACGCGGTGTTGGCAATGTCGAGTTGCGCCGGGTGGATCAGGGTTTTGCCGTCAAACCCCATATCACGGCCCTGATCGCATTCTGCACGCAACCCGTCTTCGTCCTTGAACGCGTTATAGACGCCATCAATGATGGCGCATCCGTGCGCCTTGGCCGCAAGCAGGCACAGGCCAAGTGATGTGGCCAGCGGCAAACGGTCGGCGCGGAACCGGGTTTGCAGGTCCTTGGCCAGATCATTGGTGCCCATGACCATCGCCTGCAATTGCCGATGCGCAGCAATCGCCGGGGCATTCAGCATCGCGCCGGGCGTTTCCATCATCGCCCATAGCGGGATGTCACCGACCAGTTCTGCCAAGGCTTCGAGGTCGGCTGGGTTGCCAACCTTGGGCAGCAAGATGGCGTCCGGTTTCATATCTGCGGCGGCGTGGGCATCATCGACGCCCCATGCCGTGTCAAGCGCATTGATGCGGATCACTTTCAGCCGCGCGCCGTAGCCGCCCGTGGCCAGTGCTTGGGCCAGCATATCGCGGGCTGCGATCTTTTCATCCGGGCTGACCGCGTCCTCAAGATCAAAGAGGATCGCATCGCAGGGCAATGTGCGGGCCTTGTCCAACGCCCGCGATTTCGAGCCGGGAATATACAGAGCTGAGCGTAAGGGACGGGTGAATTTTGGCATCGGGCGGCTCCGTGTGAGGCAAGGGTAAGATTGTTGCGCGCAAAGGGACATTTTTGGCTGAAAAATTCAAGCGCAATCGTGCCGCAGCGCAGCAAATATCAAATGCAAGGGGCATTCGGACTCTGCGTTAACCATTATTTTAGCTCTGAGCCTCAGTTTCCTCCTTGTCGCATCCCAGGTGAAAGGCCGTTCTGCCAAGCACCCGGAACCGAATGATAAGGGTCAGATGCTAACAGTAGGATCAACCGGGGCTGCCCGGGCCGCGCCGGTAAAATGCCGGGTTGGCCGAATTGTAATGGGCTGCGCCTTTGGAATGAAGGCAAAGTGCTATGAATAGGACGGTAAAGATACTCCATTTGGCAGCTTTGACGGCTGCTGCAGCGCTGTTTTTGGCAACGACCACAGATGTGGCTGCCCAAACCAGCCGAAACTGCGGACCAAGAGAGGCCGTCGTTACCCGATTGACCGAAGGATACGGCGAGACGCGCCAGTCCATGGGCATCGGTGCCAACAACGCGATTGTTGAGGTGTTTGCGTCAGATCAAACCGGCAGCTGGACAATCACGGTGACTGCGCCGGGCGGATTGACCTGTCTCGTGGCCTCGGGCCAGGCGTTTGAGGAATTGGCAGAGGCGTTGCCTGTCAACGAGAGCGACGCTTAGGCGTGAAGGCACCCAGTCATTCGTGCACCTGATGCGAGGTCTTTGGTGCTGATAGATTTGGACCCATTGCAGCAACCCGTCAGGTCAGGCCGTCCCAAATCAGCTTGGTCCCGGTGACAAACAAAAGCACATAAGTCAGCGCAAAAAAGAGGCGTTCGGGCACAAGATGGTGCGCCCGTACGCCGATCCAGGTGCCCAGGATTGCAAATGGCGCGAGGACCAGATTGGCAAGGAAGGTCTGGGCGGAAAACATGCCCAACGCGGCATAGGGAAAAAACTTTACGATATTAAGTACCCAAAACAACAGCACCGTTGTTGCCTGATACTGGGTTTTGGTCAGGCCGCGTGACAGCAAGAACACGGCCGCCGGCGGCCCACCCGCGTGACTGACAAAGGTCGTGAACCCGGCGACGGACCCAATCAGCACCCCGGCCCAATCGGGCAGCCGCGTGCGGGCCAAACGGATCAGCCCGGACGCAAGAGCCAGGTGCCATAGGACAAACCCGACCGACACCCCTCCGATGAGCAGGCGAAACAAATCTGGTGAAGCCACTTGATATAGAGCGGCCCCCACTGCAATGCCCGGTAGGCCGCCGATCAACAGCAATTTGACGTCAATACCGCTCCATTTGCGCCAATAGGGCCGCAGGGCGCTCGCGTCGATCAGCATCAAGAGCGGCAGCATCACACCCAGCGCCAGCCCCGGTTCAATGACCAACGCAAGGATCGACGCTGCGGCGAAAGCGGCACCTGAACCAAATCCGCCTTTTGAGATACCGGCAAAGAGTACCGCCGGTCCCGCCACGCAAAAGAACCAAAAATCGAGGGTCAGAGTGTCATAGTTTATAACTGAACCTCATTTTTCAAAAATTTCAGGAACCGCAGGCCAAGGCCGCTGTTCACTTCCCAGTTGAGTGATCAACGCTCACGACACATCAGGAGTATCTATTATGAAACGTTTTCTAAGCACAACTGCCGTCCTTTTGACATTGTCTGGCGGGGCCTATGCCGACGCCCATGCAACGGGTTTCGGCGACGTCACGGTGCAAGAGGGTGACTTCTTTGCGTCTGACCTGATCGGAATGCGGATCTACAATTCCGAGACCGAAGTAGACGCCGATGCGATGGTCGCAGATGGGGCCGAAACCGAATGGGACGACATTGGCGAAATCAATGACGTGATCATCAGCCCGGATGGCCAGGTAACGGCTGTCATTCTGGGTGTTGGTGGTTTCCTTGGCATTGGTGAACGTGATGTTTCTGTGTCCATGGACGCAATCAAGGTTGTCAGAGAACAAGGCGACAGCAATGACCGTTTTCTGGTGGTGACAACATCCAAAGAGATGCTGGAAAAAGCCCCTGAATTCGACCGTGACCTGGGCGGCGAGATGGAGCAGGCGGCCGAAAACGCAGAAGCCAAAACGGAAGAGATGGCCGAAAACGCTGAAGCTGGGGCCGAAGAAGCGGTTGTAGCAGCCGATACAGCGATGGAGCGTGAAATGCTGGCACGCCCAACCTTCCAACGCGATGGCTATCAGGACGTTGAGTGGACAGAAATGACCGCTGACGATCTGGAAGGTGCACGCATTTATGGCGTGAACGACGAGGATGTTGGCGAGATTGAGACGCTGATCGTGGACGACAGCGGCAAGATCACTGACGTGCTTGCAGATATCGGCGGGTTCCTTGGCATGGGTGAACACACCGTTAAGCTGTCGTTTGAAGAGCTTCAGCTTATTCGCAACGAAGACGGTAGCGATCTGCGCGTCTATGTGGACAGCACTGAAGAGAAGTTGGAATCATTGCCAGAGTATGAAGGCTAAGGTTCCCAGCTTCTAAACAGGACTAAGATTGAGCCGCCCCGCAAAGGGCGGCTTTTTCGTCAGATGCGTCTGTTTTTGCTGCTGCGGCACTGCGCAACTTGCAGGGGCTCGCGCATTTCGCTATCCCGCCCCTAACGCAACCTTGTTGGAGAAACGAACATGGCCAGACCCAAAATCGCGCTTATCGGCGCTGGGCAAATCGGTGGCACCCTTGCCCATCTTGCAGCAATCAAAGAACTGGGCGACGTCGTTTTATTCGACATCGCAGAGGGCGTCCCGCAGGGCAAGGCACTGGATATCGCAGAATCAGGGCCGTCCGCGAAATTTGACGCGGCCATGTCGGGCGCGAACGATTATGCCGACATCGCAGGTGCGGACGTGTGCATCGTGACCGCCGGTGTTGCCCGCAAGCCGGGGATGAGCCGTGATGATTTGCTGGGCATCAACCTCAAAGTGATGAAATCGGTCGGCGAAGGCATTGCCAAACATGCGCCAAACGCCTTCGTCATCTGCATCACCAACCCGCTTGATGCGATGGTTTGGGCACTCCGTGAATTTTCGGGCCTGCCTCATGAAAAAGTCTGCGGCATGGCCGGTGTGCTTGA
>NZ_JBHGAR020000034.1:0-22454 GCF_042611115.2 Sulfitobacter sediminivivens | reverse complement strand
ACCGAGTAGGCCCCGGCCCTCGCTGCGGCACGCAACCGCATCTGAAACATCAAAGGCCGCAGCACACGCTGCGGCCTATTTGCGTTGCCAACAGCAGACAAAACCCCACCAGACAACGCCACCCACAAGCCGAACCTGCAAGAACGCGATAGGGTGAGATATTTCGGGTCTCACATTGCTGACAAAAATGTTATTCGCGGTGCACCACAGGCAACTTTCCTCACTTTGCCCTTGCTCACCGCTAACGGGACAAACTGAACCATGACCAATGAGACCGATTTGTCGTTGAAATACCTGCAATTCGCGCTTGAAGAGGCGCAAGCGACTGTCCGTGCTTATGATACCAAAGCGCAGATCGTTGGTATTGGATATACATTCGCACTGAACATTGTTGCGGCCGCAATGGGCGGGTTGCCGGGATCAGGTGAGAGCGGTCCTCTCCTTGTTATCCTGTTTTGGCTAGTTGTCATGGCTCCGCTGTTCTTGTTTGGATACGTTCTTTATCCCTCAAGACGATCAGCACCAAAAGTGCAGGATACAAGTGAATTGGGTCTGCAACGAGTCTTGTACGTCGAGATCAGGCATCATGGCACCTTTGATAATCTGCTGAATGCTGCCCAGAAAAGCGATTGGCGCGCAGAACTTGTGTATGAGGTCTTAAAGGTGTCCAAGCTTCGGGAAATCAAACGTGGCAGGTTCATCCGTGCACTTTTCACCACCGCGTTTTCATTTGCGATGCTGGCGTTGCTGCAACTGTGGTCGGCGATGGCGTAGTCTTTTGAGTTACCGGGACTTTCCCTTTGACGCCACTTTCGCTATGTTTGGCACAACCAATGGAGGAAGACATGAACAAGACTGCGATCTGAGCAATTCCAACTTTGATCAAAGGATGTTTTATGTCCGACTATCCCAAGCCCAACACGCTACATCCAATCATCCTGCCCGATGGCTCGCCTCATCAGGGCACGGTATTCCTCGCCGCCGCCATCAGCCATCCGCGCATGCAGATCGGGGCCTATACCTACGCAAGTGCCTTCGATCCACCTGATGACTGGGCCGCGCGCTTGGCCCCGTATCTTTTTGAGTTCAGCCCAGAGCGCCTGATCATCGGCAAATTTTGCCAGATCGCTGATGGGGTTCAGATCATTACCGCCTCTGCCAATCACCGCTATGACGGGATTTCCAGCTATCCATTTGCGATCTTTGGCGGTGGGCCGCGAGAGGGGCGACCCTCAATGCCGAGCCCGGGGAAGGACACCGTTATCGGCAATGATGTATGGATTGGTCAGGGGGCCAAGATTCTGCCAAAAGCCCGGATCGGGGATGGCGTTATCATTGGCGCAGGTGCTGTTGTCGGGGGTGCCGTGCCCGCATACAGCATTGTCGCGGGTAACCCCGCGCGGGTGGTGCGGCGCAGGTTTGACGCTCAAACCATTGACCGCCTGCAAGAGATCGCATGGTGGCACTGGCCCATTGCAACGATCTTGGCCCATGAGGCCGAAATCTGCGACGGAGATGTCGAGGCACTTGGTGCTGTTAGGGCCAGGCGATCTGCGCAAGGATGAGGTGGAAAACTTCGAATCCACGCGGAAAACTGAAGCCAGCGCGGCAATCCCTCTTGATCGCAGCGCAAATTGCGACTACCCCGTGCCTCGGCATAGGGGTTTAGCTCAGTTGGTAGAGCATCGGTCTCCAAAACCGAGGGTCGTGGGTTCGAGTCCCTCAGCCCCTGCCACTCTCAATCGTCACATTCTCGCCATATTCTTGCCCATCAACGGTCCGAAACCCCGTGTAGATTAAGCGCGAGCGGTTGAGAGAGACGAAAATGACGATACTGCCTGAAACCGAACCAAACCCGAACAGCGCAGACCTTGATCCAGACTCGATGGCGGCAATTCGCAACCTTTTGAAAGCTGAAACAGAGGTCAAAGCGCCGCCTGTGAGCAAAGCGGCTGTGAACAATACAGAGCCTGTCAACATAACAGAGCCCGTGAAAGAGCGGAAAGTATCCAAGGCCAAGGCGGCATTTGCCCCTTTGGCTGATCCGGAACCACAGGCGCATGACCCTCGCCGTGAGAAGGCGTTGGCCAAATCGTCGAAAGCAGATGCAAAGGCGGCAAAGCGGGCGGAGAAAGCGCAGGCAAAAGCCATCGCGAGGGCATCGCGTACCGGGGACAGCATCCTGGATCGCGCCAATGCAATCATGGATCGCGCCAAAGCAAAAGTATTGGCTTACCGCCCCACGCCAAAGCATATTGTTCTGGCCAGCCTCACTCTCTTGATTATTTTTCGACCGTGGTTGGTGCTGGGGATCTTGTTTTTGTCCCTGTTTATCATGACTGCAATTTTCCTGATCTTTGGCTATGATGGGTTATGGCTCAGGGCCATGGGGCTTGCGCGGTGGTATGCGCGGCGCAGCCGAACGCGATCAGCCGAAATACATCGTAAGCTGGATGACTTCGCAGTGAAATGGGACGCAATGCTGGACCGGTTCCCCGAAGGATCGGTTGATGGGCTTTATCTGCCTGATTTTGGCGATATGGCAGAGGCAGAGGCGCGCCATGATGCAGCGCTGGATCGCCGCTTTGACAGCTTGCGAAAAAACGAGGCGTGATCGTCGCAACCTCGTAAAGCCAATGTTGCCTTGAAACCATGCAAAAGCGCGGTTACATGAGTCCAGACCGAAACCCGAGGAAACGCGCAATGGCCACCACCAATCCACTCCAGTTCATTCAGCAGGTTCGCGCTGAGGTTGCTAAAGTTGTTTGGCCGACCCGCCGCGAAGTGATGCTGACAACGGTGATGGTTTTCATCCTTGCCGCGTTGACGGCAGTTTTCTTTGCAATTGTTGATATCATTATCCGGGGCGGCCTGCAGGCCGTGCTGGGCATGTTCGGCTGAACGACGGCCAAAAATCGCTTTCAACCCTTGAATCCTATCGGCGTGCGGGCTATTGCGCAGGCCTGACCTGAACAATAGGCGTGCGGCGATTCGAGTTGCGCGCCGATTTTTTGTTCAGGAGAGCCCGGGCGCAGGCCCGATGTGATACACGGAAATGGGTGCTGACGCTGATGCGCGCGCCGCAAGACAGGGACCAGATTTCAGATGGCAAAACGGTGGTATTCGGTCAGTGTCCTGTCGAACTTTGAGAAAAAGATCGCAGAACAAATTCGCACCACTGCCGAAGAGCAGGGGCTGGACAACGATATTGATGAAGTGCTGGTGCCCACCGAAGAGGTGATCGAGGTACGTCGCGGCAAAAAGGTGACAACGGAACGCCGCTTTATGCCCGGTTATGTGCTGGTACATATGGAAATGTCCGACCGCGGCTATCACCTAATCAACTCGATCAACCGCGTCACCGGTTTTCTGGGGCCGCAGGGCCGTCCGATGCCGATGCGCGACGCCGAAGTGCAGGCCATCTTGGGCCGCGTGCAGGAAGGCGAAGATGCGCCACGTACGCTCATTCACTTTGAAATTGGCGAAAAGGTCAAAGTGGCCGATGGTCCGTTCGAAGACTTTGACGGTATGGTTGAAGAAGTTGACGAAGAGAACCAGCGCCTCAAGGTGACGGTGTCGATTTTTGGTCGGGAAACCCCGGTCGAACTGGAATTCACTCAGGTCAATAAACAGATCTGATGGATTGGCGGGTTTTTGCCCGCCTCGCGGTTTGAAAAAGCCGTTTCATGTGGGAGGCGAGGGGGCCGCGGCACCCGGACCGGACCACGCAACATGATATCCTGCGGGACGCGTCCCAAAGGTGTTGAAAAAGGAGAAGGCCAATGGCCAAGAAACTCGTCGGTACGATGAAGTTGCAAGTTAAAGCGGGTCAAGCAAACCCGTCCCCACCTGTGGGTCCAGCGCTGGGTCAGCGCGGCATCAATATCATGGAATTCTGCAAGGCGTTCAACGCCAAGACAGCAGACATGGAGCCAGGTGCCCCTTGCCCAACCGTGATCAGCTATTATCAGGACAAGTCCTTTACCATGGACATCAAGACGCCTCCTGCGTCCTACTACCTGAAAAAAGCGGCCAAGGTGAAATCTGGCGCGAAAACGCCATCACGCGAAACCATCGGTTCCGTGACCACCAAGCAGTTGCGCGAGATCGCGGAAGCGAAGATGGCCGATCTATCCGCAAATGACGTGGAACAGGCAATGAAAATCATTCTGGGCTCTGCAAAGTCCATGGGCATTGAGGTCAAGTAAGATGGCAAAACTCGGAAAACGCACCACAGCCGCCCGCGCCGCATTTGCTGGCAAGGAAAACGTCACAGTTGAAGAAGCGGTGAAGTTGATCAAGTCAAACACAAACGTAAAGTTTGATGAGACTGTTGAAATCGCAATGAACTTGGGCGTTGACCCACGTCACGCGGACCAGATGGTGCGCGGCGTTGTGGGCCTGCCTAACGGCACAGGCAAGACAATGCGCGTAGCAGTATTTGCACGTGGTCCAAAAGCTGAAGAAGCGACAGCGGCTGGTGCCGACATCGTGGGCGCAGAGGACCTGATGGAAATCGTGCAAAGCGGCAAAATCGAATTTGATCGCTGCATCGCGACACCTGACATGATGCCAATCGTTGGTCGTCTGGGTAAAGTCTTGGGTCCACGTAACCTGATGCCGAACCCAAAGGTCGGCACTGTTACGATGGACGTCAAAGAAGCTGTTGAAGCGGCCAAAGGAGGCCAGGTTCAGTTCAAAGCGGAAAAAGGCGGCGTTGTGCATGCCGGCGTTGGCAAGGCTTCTTTTGGTGAAGCCCAGTTGGCTGAGAACATCCGTGCCTTTGTGAACGCGGTGTCCAAGGCAAAACCTGCGGGATCAAAAGGGTCCTATATGAAAAAGATCAACCTGAGCTCTACAATGGGTCCAAGCGTATCTGTTTCTGTGGACAACGCCGTAGCCGAATAAGCGACGGCGTGCCGTGTGGCACATCAGCTACAGCATGAGTTGAAAAGGCGGGCTGCTTGGCCCGCCTTTTTTGCGCGTGGGGGTAGACGCTGTTAGCAATCGTCATGGCCAACAGTCTACGGGGAAGGCGCGCCCATGATTAAACTTAAAACCTGTTTTGCAATGGTCTCGGCACACGCCCGGCAGGGGTCCCTGGCATGTTGACCGTCGCAGCGATGGTCCGTGAAACCCTTTATGCAACACTAAGATTTGTCAGTTGGTATCTCGAGCAGGGCGCGGATCTGATTGTCCTTTGCTTTGATGATCCCGATGATCCGGCAATTGAGATTTTGCAAAACATGGACCGACTGCGCTGCGTTCGTATTACGCTTGCGTTTTTGAAAAGCGTCGGCATGACACCTGATCGCCGCTTTGTGCGCCGCCAAAACAAATGCATCCAAAAGATATATCACGAGACTGACAGCGGTTGGTTCTTGCACGTCGATGGGGACGAACTGCTGTATCTTGAAGGTCGCACCTTGAAAGAGGAACTTGCTCAGACCCCGGACGACATCCGGGGGATCACGTTTCTGCCTGCCGAGCTCCTTAATACCGCTCCGGCGTCGACAGTCAGTTCGTTCAGGCTGCTAATGTCCCGCCCGCAAGTCCGAAATATCTATGGCGACTACACCAGAGACATGCGTCGGCGCAGCGGTTTGATAGGCCATACCGAAGGCAAGACCGCGACACGGGCCGGTTTTAAGGACGCCTCCATGCGCCAGCATTTTCTGCATTTTGAAGACTTGTTGCCGGTTGTGGATCGAAAGATGGGGGCTGCTGACGGGGCTTATCTGCTGCATTTTCTGGATCAGGGATATGATGTTTGGCGTGCGAAACTGGCATGGCGACTTAGCGCGCGGGGTTTCAGCGGACGTTTGACGCTGCGATTGCAAGAGATTGTCGATGGTGCGGATGCAGAAGCGGGTCTTCGCGATGTCTATGACGTCATACATCGGGCAGATGCTGCACGACTTGCGAAACTGGACGACCAGGGCGTGCTTTTTCAACACGATCTGAAGATCGACACATTGATTGCGCACTACTTTCCTCATATTGATCTGCAGCGCGATACGATGGTGGCATATACTCGCTGACGCCTGCGGTCAGGTTTTTGGCGGCAAGGTTGCAAAATTATCCGTTTCAGGGGTTGGCACTCGTGAAACAAAGCGCTACGCCCAGCCTCACGCTCATCAGCGCGATTCGTCGCGCTTTTGCGCTATTCGTCCGAGACGGTGGGTGTTGGCGTTATTTCCAACATAATTCCTGCCTGAGACGGGAAAAGGTAATTTCTTCGGGCCGCCGAACAGGCTCTCCGCAGTGACACACCCGGCCCCCGTAAGGACCCGAAATGTCGGGACACCTCTTGTTCCGGCAAAACTGAGCCGGAGGGGCAACCCTCCCTTACTGGAGTGAAACTGTGGATAGAGCACAAAAAGAACAACTGGTCGACGAACTCGGCCAAGTCTTTGAAAGCTCTGGCGTCGTTGTGGTAAGCCACTACGTCGGTTTGACAGTTGCTGAAATGCAGGACCTGCGCGCCAAAGCTCGCGAAGCGGGTGGGTCTGTGCGTGTTGCCAAAAACAGGCTCGCCAAGATCGCCCTTGAGGGTAAGCCATGCGCAAGCATTGCGAACCTACTGACGGGTATGACCGTTCTTACCTATTCTGAGGATCCTGTGGCCGCGGCCAAGGTTGCTCAGGAATTCGCCAAAGGGAACGACAAGTTTGTCATTCTCGGTGGTGCAATGGGCGAGAACGCGTTGGATGTCGCCGGTGTCGAAGCCGTGTCTAAAATGCCTTCACGTGACGAGCTTATCGCCACAATCGCGGGCATGTTGGGCGCACCAGCATCGAACATCGCCGGGGCCATTGGCGCACCTGCAAGCAACATAGCGTCGATCCTGTCCACCATCGAGGACAGGGCGGCTGCATAAAGCACATCGTCAAGCTGGCGCAGGGTTGAACCTTCGCGTTGGAACACACATATCTTTAACGGAAAGAGCTAAAACATGGCTGATCTGAAGAAACTGGCAGAAAGCATCGTTGGTCTGACGCTGTTGGAAGCACAAGAACTGAAAACAATCCTCAAGGACGAGTACGGCATCGAGCCCGCAGCAGGCGGCGCAGTGATGATGGCTGGTCCTGCAGATGCTGGTGCAGCTGCTGAGGAAAAAACTGAATTTGACGTCGTTCTGAAGAACGCGGGCGCATCTAAGATCAACGTGATCAAAGAAGTGCGCGGCATCACCGGTCTTGGTCTGAAAGAAGCCAAGGATCTGGTCGAAGCAGGCGGCAAAATCAAAGAAGGCGTCGACAAAGCCGAAGCCGAAGACGTCAAAGCCAAGCTGGAAGCAGCTGGCGCAGAGGTCGAACTGGCCTAAGCCGGTTCATCAGGGAGCCGTTTTCGGGTAACGAAAACGGACTGGAATTTGCGAGAATTCCGGCATATCCCGCAGCAAACATTGGCTGGATGGAGAGGTTTCTCTGTCCGGCCAAACCTGTCTTGAAGGATGCTTTTTCGCAAAGCCTCCTTCTGGAGAGGTCCAAAGGTCGGAAGAGGTGCGGTGGGACGCGGCTCAAGAATTGACCGGACATATCCGCTCTTAGGGGTGTGCATCACGGCCCCGGTGATGTCACGCCAGACAAGAGACACGAAAGGTGACACGACACATGGCACAATCCTTCCTTGGCCAGAAGCGTCTACGTAAATATTATGGCAAAATCCGCGAAGTGCTGGAAATGCCGAACCTGATTGAGGTTCAAAAATCATCCTACGACCTGTTCCTTAATTCCGGTGATGCCGACACGCCCACAGATGGCGACGGCATCCAGGGTGTTTTCCAGTCGGTATTCCCGATCAAGGACTTTAACGAGACCTCCGTGCTTGAATACGTCAAGTACGAGCTGGAAAAGCCCAAGTACGATGTTGAGGAATGTCAGCAGCGCGACATGACCTATTCAGCGCCGCTGAAAGTGACCCTGCGCCTGATCGTGTTTGATATCGACGAAGATACGGGTGCGAAATCGGTTAAGGACATCAAAGAACAGGACGTGTTCATGGGCGACATGCCTTTGATGACGCCCAACGGGACGTTCATCGTGAACGGCACTGAGCGTGTGATCGTATCCCAAATGCACCGCTCACCCGGCGTGTTCTTTGACCATGATAAGGGCAAGACCCATTCTTCAGGTAAACTGCTGTTCGCCTGCCGTATTATTCCCTACCGCGGGTCATGGCTCGACTTTGAATTCGACGCCAAAGACATCGTTTTTGCGCGCATTGACCGTCGTCGCAAATTGCCTGTGACCACGCTGCTTTATTCTTTGGGTCTTGATCAAGAAGCGATCATGGACGCGTATTACAATACCGTTACCTACAAGCTGAAGAAAAACAAAGGCTGGGTTGCGCCTTTCTTCCCGGATCGTGTACGGGGCACGCGGCCAACCTATGACATCGTTGATGCGAAAACCGGCGATGTGCTGTTTGAAATGGGCAAGAAAGTGACGCCACGCGCGGTCAAGCAATTGATCGACGACGGCAAGGTCAAGGAACTGCTGCTGCCGTTCGAGCACATCGTGGGCAAGTTTGTCGCCAAGGACATCATCAACGAAGAAACCGGCGCGATCTATGTCGAAGCTGGCGATGAGATGACGCTTGAATACGACAAAGACGGCACACTGATCGGCGGTACTGCGAAAGAATTGATCGACGCGGGTATCACCGAGATCCCGCTGTTGGACATCGATAACGTCAATGTTGGCCCCTATATGCGCAACACCATGGCGGCAGACAAGAACATGAACCGAGACACCGCGCTCATGGATATCTACCGCGTCATGCGTCCGGGTGAACCACCGACCGTCGAAGCGGCATCAGCCCTCTTTGACACGCTGTTCTTTGATTCAGAGCGTTATGATCTGTCAGCCGTTGGCCGGGTGAAAATGAACATGCGTCTGGATTTGGATGCAGATGACACGCAGCGCACATTGCGCCGCGAAGACATCGTGGCATGTATCAAAGCATTGGTTGATCTGCGTGATGGCCGTGGCGACATCGACGATATTGACCACTTGGGCAACCGCCGGGTGCGTTCGGTCGGCGAATTGATGGAGAACCAGTACCGTGTTGGTCTGCTGCGCATGGAGCGCGCGATCAAGGAGCGGATGTCTTCGGTCGAGATCGACACCGTCATGCCGCAGGACCTGATCAACGCAAAACCAGCGGCTGCTGCCGTCCGTGAATTCTTTGGCTCCAGCCAATTGTCGCAGTTCATGGACCAAACCAACCCGCTCTCCGAGGTTACGCACAAGCGTCGCCTTTCAGCGCTTGGGCCAGGTGGTCTGACACGCGAACGTGCCGGTTTTGAGGTACGCGACGTGCACCCAACGCATTATGGCCGGATGTGCCCGATTGAGACGCCCGAAGGGCCGAACATTGGTCTGATCAACTCGCTGGCGACCTTTGCACGGGTCAACAAATACGGCTTTATCGAAACGCCATACCGCAAGGTGTCCAATGGCGTGGTGTCGGACGATGTACAGTACATGTCCGCGACCGAGGAAATGCGTCACACCGTGGCGCAGGCCAACGCGAACCTTGATGAAAACATGAAGTTCGTGAATGAACTGGTCTCAACCCGGAAATCGGGTGACTATACGCTGTCGCCATCGACCTCTGTTGACCTTATCGACGTCAGCCCGAAACAATTGGTTTCGGTCGCGGCATCGCTGATCCC
Organism: Sulfitobacter sediminivivens; assembly: GCF_042611115.2. Classification (NCBI taxonomy): domain Bacteria; kingdom Pseudomonadati; phylum Pseudomonadota; class Alphaproteobacteria; order Rhodobacterales; family Roseobacteraceae; genus Sulfitobacter; species Sulfitobacter sediminivivens. The sequence goes on along the minus strand of NZ_JBHGAR020000034.1, from coordinate 12,772 downwards.
ATTCCTTGAAAATGACGATGCGAACCGGGCCTTGATGGGGTCGAACATGCAACGTCAGGCGGTGCCTTTGCTGCAGGCCGAAGCACCGTTTGTCGGCACAGGTATCGAAGAAGTTGTGGCGCGGGATTCCGGCGCGGCCTACATGGCCAAACGGGGCGGGATCATCGACCAGGTTGATGCGTCGCGTATCGTTATTCGTGCAACGGAAGACCTTGAGCTGGGCGACGCGGGTGTGGACATCTACCGCATGCGCAAATTTCAGCGGTCGAACCAGAACACCTGTATCAACCAGCGTCCGCTGGTGAAAGTGGGTGATACGGTTCAAAAAGGTCAGGTGATTGCCGATGGTCCGTCCACGGACATGGGCGAACTTGCCTTGGGCAAGAACGTGGTCGTCGCGTTTATGCCTTGGAACGGCTACAACTACGAAGACTCGATCCTGATTTCCGAACGTATCAGCCGTGATGACGTGTTTACTTCGATCCACATCGAGGAATTCGAAGTCGCCGCACGTGACACCAAGCTTGGGCCAGAAGAAATCACTCGCGATATTCCAAACGTTGGTGAAGAAGCGCTGCGCAACCTCGACGAGGCTGGCATCGTCTATATCGGCGCGGATGTTGAACCGGGCGATATTCTGGTGGGTAAGATCACGCCAAAAGGCGAAAGCCCGATGACGCCGGAAGAAAAACTGCTGCGCGCCATCTTTGGTGAGAAAGCATCGGACGTGCGGGATACGTCGCTGCGGGTGAAACCGGGTGATTTCGGCACGGTTGTCGAAGTGCGCGTGTTCAACCGTCACGGCGTTGAAAAAGACGAACGTGCGTTGCAGATCGAGCGGGAAGAAGTCGAACGTCTGGCCCGTGACCGGGACGACGAACTGGCCATTCTGGATCGTAACATCTATGCGCGTCTGCGCGACATGATCCTTGGTAAGGTTGCTGTGAAAGGCCCGAAAGGTGTCAAATCCAACAGCAAGATCACCGAAGAACTGCTGGACGATCAACTGACCCGTGGTCAGTGGTGGCAGCTGGCACTGGAAGACGAAGATGACGCGAAAATCGTCGAAGCCCTGAACGAGCAGTACGAGATCCAGAAGCGGACCTTGGATGCACGGTTTGAGGACAAAGTCGAGAAAGTGCGCCGCGGGGATGATCTGCCTCCGGGCGTGATGAAGATGGTCAAAGTGTTCGTGGCGGTGAAGCGCAAGCTGCAACCGGGCGACAAAATGGCTGGTCGTCACGGCAACAAAGGTGTGATTTCCAAGGTTGTTCCCATGGAAGACATGCCATTCCTCGCCGATGGCACGCCGGTTGATTTCTGCCTCAACCCGCTGGGTGTTCCCAGCCGGATGAACGTCGGTCAGATTTTGGAAACCCACATGGGTTGGGCCGCACGCGGTCTGGGTGTGAACATCGACGAAGCGCTGCAAGACTATAAACGCACCGGCGATCTGACACCTGTGCGCGAGGCGATGAGCCTTGCCTATGGCGAGGACGTCTATGCCGAGGGTCTGGCAGACATGAGCGAGGAAGATCTGGTCGAAGTCGCGGGCAATGTCCGCAACGGTGTGCCAATCGCCACGCCCGTTTTTGACGGTGCCAAGGAAGCGGATGTGAATGATAGCCTGAAACGTGCGGGCTTTGACACATCCGGTCAGTCGATCCTGTTTGACGGCCGCACAGGCGAGCAGTTTGCCCGCCCTGTGACTGTGGGCGTCAAATACCTGCTGAAACTGCACCACCTTGTGGATGACAAGATCCACGCGCGTTCTACTGGTCCATACTCGCTGGTTACCCAGCAGCCATTGGGCGGTAAAGCGCAGTTTGGTGGTCAGCGCTTTGGTGAGATGGAGGTCTGGGCACTTGAAGCCTACGGCGCTGCATACACCTTGCAGGAAATGCTGACGGTGAAATCGGACGACGTTGCGGGCCGTACCAAGGTCTATGAAAGCATCGTCAAAGGCGAGGACAACTTCGAGGCCGGTATCCCGGAATCGTTCAACGTTCTTGTCAAAGAAGTCCGTGGCCTTGGCCTGAACATGGAACTCCTGGATGCGGAGGAAGATGAGTGAGTTTAGCGCCGGACTTCTTGAAGAAGTCCGGTCCGTTTTTCTTAAAGAAAAACGCCTCATTCCCACCGCTTTCGAGATAAATCTAAGGATTGAAAATGAACCAGGAACTGACAAACAACCCGTTTAACCCTGTCGCGCCGACCAAGACGTTTGACGAGATCAAGGTATCTTTGGCATCGCCAGAGCGTATCCTGTCGTGGTCATTCGGCGAGATCAAGAAACCAGAAACCATCAACTACCGGACGTTCAAGCCTGAACGTGACGGTCTGTTCTGTGCGCGTATCTTTGGACCGATCAAAGATTATGAATGCCTGTGTGGTAAATATAAGCGCATGAAATATCGCGGCGTTGTCTGCGAAAAGTGTGGTGTCGAAGTTACGCTTCAAAAAGTCCGCCGTGAGCGGATGGGCCACATTGAACTTGCGTCGCCTGTTGCGCACATCTGGTTCTTGAAATCACTGCCAAGCCGGATCGGTCTCATGCTCGACATGACACTGCGCGATCTGGAACGTGTTTTGTACTTTGAAAACTACGTTGTGATTGAGCCGGGCCTGACGGACCTCACCTACGGTCAGATGATGACCGAAGAAGAGTATATGGACGCCCAAGACGCCTATGGCATGGACGCTTTCACCGCCAACATCGGTGCCGAAGCGATCCGCGAAATGCTGGCGGCGATCGATCTTGAGGCCGAAGCAGACCAGTTGCGTGCTGATCTGAAGGAAGCCACAGGCGAATTGAAGCCCAAGAAGATCATCAAGCGTTTGAAGGTTGTGGAAAGTTTCCTTGAATCCGGCAACCGGCCGGAGTGGATGGTTCTGACCGTGATCCCCGTGATCCCGCCAGAATTGCGCCCGCTGGTGCCGCTGGACGGGGGTCGTTTTGCGACGTCTGATTTGAACGATCTGTACCGCCGTGTGATCAACCGTAATAACCGTCTGAAGCGTCTGATCGAACTGCGTGCGCCCGATATCATCGTGCGTAACGAAAAGCGGATGTTGCAGGAATCTGTCGATGCATTGTTTGACAACGGCCGTCGTGGTCGGGTGATCACGGGTGCCAACAAACGTCCGCTGAAATCACTGTCTGACATGCTGAAAGGCAAGCAGGGCCGCTTCCGTCAGAACCTTTTGGGTAAACGGGTCGACTTTTCCGGTCGTTCGGTCATCGTGACTGGGCCTGAGCTCAAGCTGCACCAATGCGGTCTGCCGAAAAAGATGGCTTTGGAACTGTTCAAGCCGTTCATCTACTCACGTCTTGAGGCCAAAGGCCTGTCTTCGACAGTCAAGCAAGCCAAAAAGCTGGTGGAAAAAGAGCGTCCCGAGGTTTGGGATATCTTGGATGAAGTGATCCGCGAACACCCCGTCATGCTTAACCGTGCACCGACGTTGCACCGTTTGGGCATTCAGGCGTTTGAACCTGTTCTGATTGAAGGCAAGGCGATCCAGCTGCATCCGCTGGTGTGTTCGGCCTTCAACGCGGACTTTGACGGCGACCAAATGGCTGTGCACGTGCCGTTGTCTCTTGAGGCACAGCTCGAAGCGCGCGTTCTGATGATGTCTACGAACAACGTTCTGTCCCCTGCCAACGGTGCTCCGATTATCGTTCCGTCTCAGGATATGATCCTGGGCCTGTATTACACCACGCTTGAGCGTGATGGGCTCAAGGGTGAAGGCAAAGTCTTTGGCACAGTGGACGAGGTTCAGCACGCGCTGGACGCAGGCGAGGTGCATCTTCACTCCAAGGTCAAGGCGCGGATCAAACAGATCGACGCCGAGGGCAACGAAGTCATGACGCGTTTTGACACCACGCCGGGTCGTGTGCTTTTGGGCGCGTTGTTGCCGCTGAATGCCAAGGCCCCATTTGATCTGGTCAACCGTTTGCTGCGCAAGAAAGAAGTGCAGCAGGTCATCGACACTGTGTACCGCTATTGCGGCCAGAAAGAGTCGGTTATTTTCTGTGACCAGATCATGACCATGGGTTTCCGTGAGGCGTTCAAGGCCGGTATTTCGTTTGGTAAAGACGACATGCTGATCCCTGACAGCAAATGGCCATTGGTTGATGAAACACGCGGTCAGGTAAAAGACTTTGAACAGCAGTACATGGATGGCCTGATCACTCAGGGTGAAAAGTACAACAAAGTCGTTGATGCCTGGTCCAAGTGTAACGACAAGGTGACGGACGCGATGATGGGGGCAATCTCCGCCAGCCACAAAGACGCGGATGGCTCTGAGCGTGAACCAAACTCGGTCTATATGATGGCCCACTCCGGTGCGCGTGGTTCGGTGACACAGATGAAGCAGTTGGGCGGTATGCGCGGTCTGATGGCCAAGCCGAACGGCGACATCATTGAAACGCCGATCATCTCGAACTTTAAGGAAGGTTTGACGGTTCTTGAATACTTCAACTCGACCCACGGTGCCCGTAAGGGTCTGTCGGATACGGCGTTGAAGACTGCGAACTCCGGTTACCTGACGCGCCGTCTGGTGGATGTGGCACAGGACTGCATCGTGCGTATGCACGATTGTGGGACAGAGACAGCGATTACGGCTGTTGCGGCGGTGAACGATGGTGAGGTTGTGTCGTCATTGGCCGAGCGTCTGCTGGGTCGTGTGAACGCCGATGATATCCTGCGCCCTGGCACAGACGAAGTGTTGGTTCCCGCAGGCAGCATCATTGACGAACGTATGGCTGATCTGATTGACGAAGCAGCCGTTGCATCCGCGCGCATCCGTTCACCTCTCACTTGCGAGGCCGAAGAAGGTGTTTGTGCAATGTGCTACGGTCGTGACCTTGCACGTGGTACGCTGGTGAACCAAGGCGAAGCGGTGGGCATCATCGCGGCGCAGTCCATTGGTGAACCCGGTACACAGCTGACGATGCGGACGTTCCACATCGGCGGTGTTGCCCAAGGCGGCCAGCAGTCGTTCCTTGAGGCAAGCCATTCAGGTAAAGTTGTCTTTGAAAGCGCCATGACACTTGAGAACGCCGCTGGCGATATCATGGTCATGGGCCGTAACATGAAGTTGTCGATCGTTGACGAGAATGGTGACGAACGTGCCAGTCACAAGGTCGGTTACGGTACTAAGCTGTTTGTCAAAGAAGGCGTGAATGTTGAACGTGGTGACAAACTGTTTGAATGGGACCCTTATACCCTGCCGATCATTGCTGAGAAATCAGGTATGACCAAGTTTGTGGACCTTGTGTCGGGTATCGCCGTCAAGGACGAGACCGATGATGCAACGGGCATGACCCAAAAGATCGTAATCGACTGGCGCGCGGCCCCCAAAGGCAACGAACTGAAGCCGGAAGTGATCTTGGTCGGTGACGATGGCGAACCGGTCCGCAACGATGCAGGCAATCCTATCACCTATGCGATGTCCGTTGATGCGGTTCTGTCCGTCGAGGACCAGACCGAAATCAAGGCCGGTGACATCATTGCGCGTATTCCGCGTGAAGGTGCCAAGACCAAGGACATTACCGGTGGTCTGCCACGTGTGGCCGAACTCTTTGAGGCACGCCGCCCCAAGGACCACGCCATTATCGCGGAAATCGACGGCTACGTGCGCTTCGGCAAGGACTATAAGAACAAGCGCCGTATCGCGATTGAGTCCTCAGAAGACAGTGAAGTGAAAGTCGAATACATGGTGCCAAAGGGCAAACACATTCCCGTTGCGGAAGGTGATTTTGTTCAAAAGGGCGATTACATCATGGACGGCAACCCAGCGCCGCATGACATCCTAGCGATTATGGGTGTTGAAGCGTTGGCTGATTATATGATCGACGAGGTACAAGACGTGTACCGTCTGCAAGGTGTGAAGATTAACGACAAACACATCGAAGTCATCGTGCGTCAGATGCTGCAAAAGTGGGAAATCCAGGAATCTGGTGACACCACGCTGCTGAAAGGCGAACACGTCGACAAGCAGGAGTTCGATCAGGCCAACGAAAAGGCATTGTCCAAAGGTGGCCGTGTTGCCAAAGGCGAGCCGATCTTGCTCGGTATTACCAAGGCGTCGCTGCAAACGCGTAGCTTTATCTCTGCGGCGTCGTTCCAGGAAACAACGCGCGTGCTGACCGAAGCATCGGTACAGGGCAAGCGGGACAAACTGGTTGGTCTCAAAGAGAACGTCATCGTGGGTCGTCTGATCCCGGCGGGTACGGGCGGTGCGACCATGCAAATGCGCAAGGTTGCAGCGGACCGCGACAACGTCGTGATCGAAGCCCGCCGCGAAGAAGCCGAGGCAGCCGCCCGTTTGGCAGCACCGGTAAACGATGATTTGGTCGGTGGTGACGTGTTTGACACTGTTATCATTGATGAGGAAAGCCGCGATTGATCGCTGACTAATCCCAAATTCGACAAGGCTCCCATCGCAGATGCGTTTGGGGGCCTTTTTTTTACGTCTGCCAGCTAATATGCTGCTCAGAATAACCGGGGCAGAAGCATGGCAGCGCGCTATAAGGTGCAGATTAAGGGACTGGTTCGTTTCTCGTACCTGTCCGAAGGTGGTTTTACCATGTCAGAGCAGGGCCAGGATGCCGTGCGCGAAATCTTGTATGATCCTGCGCGTCTGGATCGTCGGTTTCGCATGTTTGAACAACTGGCGCTGCATTCGATCAAACGACAGCGCAATCCAAATTTCAAAGTTGGGGTTTTAATCGGGGACAGTTTGCCAGATGCCGCGCGTGACCGTCTGGAAAATCTGGTCAAAGATGTGCCGCAAGTTCAGATCATATCATTGCCGCCCCTGGTCCATTTCAACGCCATCCGGCATGCCTATGGTGCCATCAAAGACGACCCGGACGCCACGCACACGGCAACATTCCGGTTGGACGACGACGATGCAATGCACCGTGTCACCACCAAGCGCATTGGGCAAATCGCCGGGCCGTTGTTGTCGTTACGCGACCCCAACACGCCCTTCGCCATCGCGTTCAACAGAGGATTCTACCTTGATATTGGCAACAAGGACGTACCGATTTCGGAATGGTATGAAAAGACCCCCCTTGGGGTTGGCCTTGCGTTGGTGGCACCTGTTGGCGATCCGGTAAACGTGTTTCGGCGTAACCATCGAAAGCTGGGTGAATATTACGATTGCATGACCGAGGTTGAGCGCCCTATGTTCATCCGTTCTGTGCATATGGACAATGATTCCGGGGCGGCACCCACAGGTCGCCAAGGGGATCTGGGCCGTCGCGAGATTGCCCGGGTTTTGCGGATTGGCTTTGGGCGAACCCTTGATGAATTAAAGGCACTATAGATGTCCCCAAATATGATCGGCGCATTGTTGATGATGGCGTCGATGGCCAGTTTCACGCTGAATGATACATTGATCAAACTAACCGGCGGTGCAGTTCCGCTGTTTCAGCTGATCTTTTTGCGGGGGCTTTTGACCACCGCGCTGATCCTTGTTTCCAAAGGGCGGCTTGGTCCAATGCACCTGAACGTCGCAAAATACGATTGGGGCTTTATCGCGCTGCGCTGCGGGGCCGAGATTGGGGCGGCGTATTTCTTTTTGTCGGCGCTGCTCAATATGCCATTGGGCAATGTCACCGCGATTTTGCAGGTGCTGCCGCTGTCGGTCACGCTTGCGTCTGCGCTGGTGCTGCGCGAGGCGGTGGGGTGGCGGCGAATGTCGGCCATTCTGATCGGTTTTTGTGGCGTGATGATGATCGTCAAACCGGGGGCGGATGGGTTTAACATCTGGTCCATTTATGCGCTGATCGCGGTGGTTTGTGTGACGGTGCGCGATCTGGCGACCCGGCAATTGTCTAAGGGGGTGCCGTCGATGACGGTGACGCTTGTGACTGCCAGCTCCATCACCATCGCTGCGGGCCTTGCATCGCTCAGCGATCCATGGGTGCCGATCACGCGTGATCTGGGGCTGATGATCGCCGGTGCGTCAGTCTTTGTTTTGGGTGGCTATTTCTTTTCCATTCAGGTGATGCGGGTCGGCGATGTGTCGTTTGTCGCGCCATTCCGCTATACCGGACTGATCTGGGCGTTGCTCTTGGGGTGGTTTGTGTTTGGTGACTGGCCGGGCTGGCTGACCCTGACAGGGGCGTTCATCGTGGTGGCCACAGGCATCTTCACACTCTACCGCGAACGCAAGGTTTCACCATCGGGTGAACCCAGGGTTTCAACGCGCTGAAAACACCTGTCGCACATGGTCAATGTCGATGGCAAAGCGGTCGCGGAACAGGTTTTCTTCATCAGAAGTCAGTGCTGACACAGCGGTATCCGGTGCCTTGTTTTGCCGTGAATCGTTTGATGTGTTGTGGCTGCGCACCCACATGGGCGGGTCAGAAAAACAAACCGCAGGCATAAACCTTGGGATCTTGTCATGGGCGAAATTCATGATGGTCAGGGGACAATTCCCTTTGACATACATGCCCAAAGCAGCGGTATAGAACTGGCGAAAGGTTTGGGCCGCGCGGATGCCCTGCGCGCCAAATTCCGCGATGTATCCCATGTTCCAATCAAGTGCGACGGTCTTGTGTTTCTTGAGCAGCGGCGTACAATCCCGCGTTGCCTTGCGCAGTTTTTCAATGAAATCCACAGACACCGCATCGTCATCGTCAAAGCGGAATTGTAGGCAGGGGTCAGTTGGATTAAGCCGCGCCTCATTCAGAATCTCTTTCATCACTTCACGCTGATTGCGCGGCGGTTCCCTGTGGATCAGCGCTTGGGGAAAGTCCGCAATCAGACCCTCAAGCCGTTTTTCATGCCGCGCCGGAAACTGGTCGCCAATCACGATGATTAGGCTAAAATTCGGATCGGTTTGCACCTTGAGGCCCGGCAGAGCAACCGTTTCAAAAAGCTGAAAACGTTCGTTGAGGCGATGCTCCTCATAAAGATACGCGATTCTTTCTTCGATGCTGTCATGTTCGACCTGAAAGCCACCGATGGCCGGATAGGAAAATCGGCATAATCCGATGGCTTGCATAACGCATGATCCTTATCTTCCCTAGGCGGGCTGTCCATATCAGCGCGAATATGCAAGGCAAGGGCAACCGGAGGCAAGGAACAATGCCCGCAAAACCTCGTGCGAGTGGGGGGCGCGAACATCTGGCTGGTGCTGTTGACACCCCGCCGCCAACCCCCTATACGCCCGCATATCTCGGGAGCAGGTTCTTGCTTGCAGGTCCGACATCATAACTTAAGTGGTCACGATCCGGTCTAATGCTGACCCGATCCTCTGTAGCCCCACTGCCTCGTTTTCCTCGGTACGGGAACGTGGCGGTGTTTTTGCTTTGTGTAACGCAGAGCACCGAAATCGAAGCCGCATGGGGGTGTGTCCCCCATGTATCAAATGTGAAGCTAAACGGGGATAAAACCGGAATGCCAACGATCCAACAGCTGATCCGCAAACCGCGCCAGCCGAAAATCAAACGTTCAAAGTCCATGCACCTTGAGCAGTGTCCACAAAAACGTGGCGTGTGTACGCGCGTTTATACAACGACACCGAAAAAGCCCAACTCGGCCATGCGTAAGGTTGCCAAAGTGCGCCTGACAAATGGTTTTGAGGTCATCAGCTATATCCCGGGTGAAAGCCACAACCTTCAGGAACACTCTGTGGTTCTGATCCGCGGCGGTCGTGTAAAAGACCTTCCGGGTGTCCGCTACCACATCCTGCGCGGTGTTTTGGATACGCAAGGCGTGAAAGATCGCAAACAGCGCCGTTCCAAATACGGTGCCAAGCGTCCGAAGTAAGTATCGCCATGGGTGGGGGCTTTGCTCCCGCCCGACCAACCGACACGTAAGGCAAGGCCCTGCCTCGCCCCCGCCAAGAGGAAGACAACGACATGTCACGCCGTCACGCCGCTGAAAAACGCGAAGTACTGCCGGACGCCAAGTATGGTGATCTGGTTCTGACCAAATTCATGAACAACCTGATGATCGACGGTAAAAAGTCGGTCGCAGAACGTATTGTTTATAACGCGATGACCCGCGTTGAAGACAAGATCAAACGTGCCCCGATCGAAGTGTTTCACGAGGCGCTGGAAAACATCCAGCCGTCCGTCGAAGTACGGTCACGCCGCGTTGGTGGTGCCACATATCAGGTGCCTGTTGAGGTGCGTCCAGAGCGCCGTGTTGCGCTGGCGATCCGCTGGTTGATCAAAGCCGCCCGTGCGCGCAACGAAAACACCATGGAAGAGCGCCTTGCAGGTGAACTGATGGACGCCGTTCAATCCCGTGGTACCGCCGTTAAGAGACGCGAAGACACGCACAAAATGGCCGATGCCAACAAGGCATTCAGCCACTACCGCTGGTAACTACGTCGGGTTTTCCCGACGCCGTTGCGCCCGTTCGGGGCGCAACACACCCTTTCAGACACTCCTGAGGAAGCTTTCCCATGGCACGCGACTATCCGCTCCAACGCTACCGCAACTTTGGCATCATGGCTCACATTGATGCCGGTAAGACCACTTGTTCCGAACGCATCCTGTTTTACACAGGCAAATCCCACAACATCGGCGAGGTCCATGATGGTGCCGCAACGATGGACTGGATGGAGCAGGAACAGGAACGCGGGATCACCATTACATCCGCTGCGACAACCACGTTCTGGCAGCGTCAGGAAGAGCCGACACCAGAGGCCACTTCCGACACGAAGTACCGCATGAACATCATCGACACTCCTGGTCACGTTGACTTTACCATCGAAGTTGAACGGTCCTTAGCTGTTCTTGACGGCGCGGTTGCCGTTCTGGACGCCAACGCCGGCGTTGAGCCGCAGACAGAAACCGTTTGGCGTCAGGCCGACCGGTACAAAGTGCCGCGCATCGTGTTCGTGAACAAGATGGACAAGATCGGCGCTGACTTCTTCAACTGCGTCAAGATGATCAAAGACCGTACAGGTGCGACACCTGCGCCGATCCAAATTCCAATCGGTGCTGAAACCGAACTGGAAGGCATGATTGATCTCGTGACCATGGAAGAATGGGTTTGGGAAGGCGAAGATCTGGGCGCAAGCTGGGTCAAAAAGCCAATCCGTGACAGCCTCAAGGCGAAGGCCGACGAATGGCGCGCCAACCTAATCGAGACTGCTGTCGAGATGGATGATGAAGCGATGGAAAACTATCTGATGGACGGTGCCGAGCCGGACGTCGATACCCTGCGCAAACTGATCCGCAAAGGCACGCTGGCCATCAAATTCATTCCGGTTCTGTGTGGGTCTGCGTTCAAGAATAAGGGCGTTCAGCCTTTGCTCAACGCTGTGATCGACTATTTGCCCAGCCCGCTGGACGTTGTCGATTACATGGGCTTCAAACCCGGTGATGAGACAGAAACGCGCGACATCCCGCGCCGCGCCGATGACGATATGGCGTTCTCTGGTCTTGCCTTCAAAATCATGAACGACCCCTTTGTCGGCTCTCTGACCTTTACCCGCGTCTATTCGGGTAAGCTCAAGAAAGGCGACAACCTGCTGAACTCGACCAAAGGCAAGAAAGAGCGCGTCGGTCGTATGATGATGATGCACTCGATCAACCGCGAAGAGATCGAAGAAGCATGGGCCGGTGACATCATCGCGCTTGCAGGCCTGAAAGACACCACAACAGGTGATACCCTGTGTGATCCGTCCGATCCGGTGGTTCTTGAAACGATGACGTTCCCAGATCCAGTGATCGAGATTGCGGTTGAGCCAAAGACCAAAGCCGACCAGGAGAAGATGTCAGCAGGTCTGGCACGTCTCGCAGCCGAAGACCCATCCTTCCGTGTGGAAACTGATCTGGAATCCGGTCAGACCATCATGAAGGGCATGGGCGAATTGCACCTGGACATCCTCGTGGACCGTCTGAAGCGCGAATTCAAAGTGGAAGCCAACATTGGTGCGCCACAGGTTGCGTATCGTGAAACGATCTCTCGTGAAGCTGAAGTGGTTTATACCCACAAGAAGCAGTCGGGTGGTTCTGGTCAGTTCGCGGAAGTGAAGATGATCCTGATGCCAACAGAGCCGGGCGAAGGGTATTCTTTCGAGTCGCGTGTTGTTGGTGGGTCGGTGCCAAAGGAATATATTCCGGGCGTCGAAAAGGGCATCAAATCTGTCATGGATTCCGGTCCGTTGGCGGGCTTCCCGGTCATCGACTTCAAGGTGGCCTTGATCGAAGGCAAGTACCACGATGTGGACAGTTCCGTTCTGGCGTTTGAAATCGCGGCCCGCATGGGCATGCGCGAAGGCATGCGCAAAGCGGGTGCCAAAATGCTGGAACCGATCATGAAGGTCGAAGTTGTGACACCGGAAGAATATACCGGCGGCATCATCGGCGATCTGACCTCACGTCGCGGTCAGGTTCAGGGTCAGGACACACGCGGTAACGCGATTGCAATCGACGCATTCGTGCCTCTCGCCAACATGTTCGGTTACATCAACACCCTGCGGTCGATGTCTTCGGGACGTGCGAACTTCTCCATGCAGTTCGACCATTATGAAGCGGTTCCACAGAACATCTCTGACGAGATTCAGGCCAAATTTGCATAACCGGGATGGCGGGGCATAACCCCGCCCTACCCAAACTGTAGGGTGGGTTTCAGACCCACCATCCAACACAAAACCAAGGAGACCTCCCCATGGGTAAGGCAAAGTTTGAACGTAATAAGCCACATGTTAACATTGGCACGATTGGTCACGTTGACCACGGCAAGACGACGCTGACGGCGGCGATCACCAAGTATTTTGGTGACTTTCAGGCGTA
>NZ_JBHGAR020000033.1:0-25372 GCF_042611115.2 Sulfitobacter sediminivivens | reverse complement strand
CCGCGTCATCTTCGTGATCCATCGAGGACAGTTCCTGGGCCCAGCGGGATTTGGTCATCGCAATCAGATCCTTGCGTTCCTTGCGGCCTTTGTCGCCGGCACCGTCGCTCAGCTTTGCAAGCAGCTGCTCGGCGACGGCTTTTGCGTCGCCCTGGATCGCCACGTCTACCTTTTTGGTGAGGCCGATGCGGTCAGAGTTGATGTCGACCTGAATGATCTTTGCATCCTGCGGCCAGTAGTTGATGCCATAGCCGGGCAGGGTGCTGAACGGGTTCAGGCGGTTGCCAAGGGCCAGCACGACATCGGCTTTCTGGATCAGCTCCATCGCGGCCTTGGACCCGTTGTAGCCCAAAGGCCCAACAGCCAGCGGATGACCGCCAGGGAAGGCATCGTTGTGCTGATAGCCACAGGCAACGGGCGCGTCCAATGCTTCGGCCAGCTTTGCGGATGCCTCAATGCCACCGGACAGGATCACGCCAGCCCCGTTCAGGATGACCGGGAATTCGGCCTCGGAGAGCAGCTTGGCGGCATCCGCCACGGCCTGTTCGCCGCCCTGCGGGCGCTCAAGGCGGATGATCTGGGGCAGTTCGATGTCAATCACCTGGGTCCAGTAATCGCGCGGGATGTTGATCTGTGCCGGCGCACAGCCCCGCCATGCCTTTTCGATCACCCGGTTCAGCACTTCGGCCATGCGCGACGGGTCGCGGACCTCTTCCTGATAACAGACCATGTCTTCGAACAGTTTCATCTGTTCGATTTCCTGGAAACCACCCTGACCAATGGTCTTGTTGGCCGCCTGTGGCGTGACCAGCAGCATCGGCGTGTGGTTCCAATAGGCGGTCTTGATCGGCGTGACAAAGTTGGTGATGCCGGGGCCGTTCTGCGCGATCGCCATCGACATCTTGCCAGAGGCGCGCGTGTAGCCGTCGGCAATCATCCCGCCAGACGTTTCATGCGCACAATCCCAGAACTTGATCCCCGCAGCCGGAAACAGATCAGAAATCGGCATCATCGCAGAACCGATGATCCCAAAGGCATTGTCGATACCGTGCATCTGAAGAACTTTTACAAAGGCCTCTTCGGTGGTCATTTTCATGGCAGAACATCCTTACAATGAGGTGGGATTAGCGAATCCAATTTGCGTTGGCCGCAGGGTAAGCTGCGGGTCGTTCAACGGTTAGGTCCAAAAGGCGAAGGTGCATAATGCCACGTCATGACATTTCTCTGATTTCTTGTGCAATAAGGTCAACACCTTCTGCGATCCGCGTCGTCGGGACCGAAGAATATGCGAGGCGATAATAGTTCGCGGGTTTTACATCGCCTGCAAAAAAGGCCCGCCCCGGTTCAATAAGCACACCCTTCTTGTTGAGACGGCGCGCCAAAGCGTCGGTATCTACCTTGTTTGGTGCGCGCATCCAAAAGGATGAACCGCCATGATACCCTCTGCCTGACACCTCAAGATCATGGGCTGCCAATGCCGCCTCCATGACGCGGCGACGGTCCTGCAAGGCGGTCGCCATCTTGCGGATCAATGCATCATAATGGCCTAAAGACAAAAAGTATGAGGCTGTCCTTTGAATATGGCCCGGTGGATGGCGCAAAACGCTGGCGCGTAATGCTCTCGCCTCTCGGATAAATGGTTCAGATCCAACCAGATATCCCAGTCGCAATCCCGGAAACAATGATTTTGAGAAGCTGCCGACATAGATGACACGCCCATCCGTATCGAGCGATTTGAGCGCGGGCGATGGCGATTTCAGGAATGACATTTCAAACTCATAATCATCCTCCACAATCAAAGCATCCATTTCGCGCGCTCGTTCCAGCAGTGCCAGACGGCGGTTCATCGGCATGGTTGTGTTTGTAGGGCACTGGTGGCTGGGCGTCGTGAAAATCACGTCGGTATTTGGAGGAATGGCGTCTGGTGGCAATCCATCCTGATCAACCCGGACCGGTGTTACATGGCATCTGGATTGGGACAGGATGTCGCGCAACGCATGGTAACATGGGTCTTCCAACACAGCGCGGCGTCTTTGGGTGAGCAAGACCTGGGTCGTCAGCCACAAGGCGTTTTGTGCACCCAAGGTGATCAATATCTGCTCAGGCCGTGCCGAAATACCGCGCCGGGGCAGGGTGTGGCGTGCGATAAATTCGATGAGCTGTGGATCATCTTTGTCATAGTAGTCTGTCGTCAATGAGGTGAAATCGCGTTGTCCCAGCGCCTGCAAGGCGCAGAGCCGCCAGTTTGCATGGTCAAAAAGCGTTGGATCAGCCTGACCATAGATGAAGGGATAGCGATATTTTGCCCAGTCCTGTGGCTTTGAAGGTGTGACACCGCCGCTGAATTTCTGACCAATTGCCCGAGACCAATCAACAACGTCAGTTTCCTGGGCTGCTGGCGAAAACCGTGGGGGCGCGGGGGCGTTTTCAGATACGAAATATCCAGACCGGCCCTTTGAGATCAGGTAGTCGTTTGCCAAAAGCTCGGTATAGGCAATCGTGACGGTAATCCGGCTAATGCTCAGATGTCCTGCTAATTTACGGGTGGAAGGAAGCTTTTCACCATGCTGGAATCTGCCGGACAGGATGCCCTGCGCAATCATTTGCTGGATTTGCTGCTGCAGTGTCCCTTGCGCGCCGGGGTGCAGAAAGAAGGTTTCAACCGGAAGGGCCATGACAGGTATCCTATACTGGACCTAGACGATCTTCAATCTGGTATTAGGCAGAGGCGAAAATAAAATTCCCACTTTCAGTATAGCTTGGCTATCCCCTTATGTAAATCAATTAATGAGACTTGGAATATCAATTAATGAAATTTAACTCGTATGAAGAGGCAGAACCCACCTAGGCGGCCCTCTATGTGGCCTTTGGGGCCGCCGATGGGGAACTGGCCGCAAAAAAACCCGGGTCGCAAAACCCGGGTTTCTTCTTTTGCCATTCGCAAACTCTTAAGGGCAAGCAGCCGTATAGCGCTGACCTGCTGAGTTCTGGTACACACAATTACCGTTCTGTGTGCGGCCCAGCAAATTGCCCGCAGCAGCGCCAGCGATGCCACCAATAAGCGCGCCCTTGATGTTATCGTCATCGTTTGACACGGCAGCACCCAATGCGGCACCTGTCAGAGCACCAGCAGCAGTGGTCTGGTTCTGGGTTTCACAAGCAGCCAGTGCGGCAACAAGTGGTAGTGCGATAAGTAGTTTCTTCATGATAATCTCCCGTTCATGTTTGGACACTTAACGTAGAATTCTACGGTAGGTTCCGATGTTTTGTTCAACGCGCGGAAGATTGCCTATGGCCGCCTTCCGCGTTTGTCATGTTCGGGCAAGACTAGATCAGTTTCGGCGTAATTGCTGACCGGGTCAAGCCCGGCAAGCATCACGACATCGCGGAAACTTCGACGTTGTGTGAGGTCAGGTGAAGACCCGGCCCAAAGCACCGTCAACAGCATTGATGATCTGATCAATATCGTCTTTCTTCGCGATCAATGCCGGTGAGAAGCACAGGGTATTGTTCTTGCCGGGCAATGATCGGTTGGTCATCCCGATAATGACACCTTGCTGCATGCAATCGCCCACAACCGCCTGTGCCATCTTTTCGTGGACAGGCGCGCGGCTGTCGTGGTCTTCGACCAATTCGGCACCAAGGAACAGACCCTTCCCACGTACCTGACCTATGACCTTGTGCTTGTCGGCCAGCTCTTCGAGCTTGCCGTACATATAGGCACCCATCTTGGTCGTGTTTTCGAGCAGGTTCTCGTCCTCGATGATCTTCATGTTTTCGATGCCAGCTGTCGGACCGGCCGTACAGCCGCCAAATGTCGAGATGTCGCGGAAATAGTTCATCGGATCGGCGGCGTCGTCCTTGAACATGTTGAACACCTCTTCGGTGGTAACAAGACAAGCGATCGCTGCATATCCGGATGCAACACCTTTTGCCATGGTCACCATGTCTGGCTTGACGCCGTAATGCTGGTATCCAAACCAGGTGCCGGTGCGTCCAACACCGCAAACAACCTCGTCAATATGCAGCAGTATGTCGTATTTCTTGCATATCTCCTGCACGCGGTCCCAATAGCCGTCCGGAGGCGTGATCACACCACCACCGGCTGTGACAGGCTCAAGACACAGGCCACCCACGGTGTCCGGGCCTTCTGCCAGGATCACTTTTTCAATCTGATCCGCAGCCCAGATGCCGTAGTTTTCCTGCGGCGCGCCATCTTGTTCGAATGACCGGTATTCAAGGCAATGCGGCACCCGGACAAAGCCTTCGGTGAACGGGCCGTATTGTGCATTCCGCTCATCCTGGCCGCCTGCGGACAGGGCGGTGATTGTGGTTCCGTGATAATCGCGGTCTCTGTACAGAACCTTGTGCTTTTTGCCGCCGTAGCGCTTGTGCGCAATCTGGCGGACCATTTTAAAGCCCTTCTCGTTCGCCTCGGAACCAGAGTTGCAATAATAAACCCGGCTCATGCCCGGCATCTTGTCGATCAGCATCTCGGCAAAGTTTGATCCGGGGATAG
This sequence comes from Sulfitobacter sediminivivens, assembly GCF_042611115.2. Lineage (NCBI taxonomy): Bacteria > Pseudomonadati > Pseudomonadota > Alphaproteobacteria > Rhodobacterales > Roseobacteraceae > Sulfitobacter > Sulfitobacter sediminivivens. The sequence continues at coordinate 20,853 of NZ_JBHGAR020000033.1, read as the reverse complement.
AGCCTGCTGAACCTGCAAAATAGTTCAGCTTGATCAACTGATCGCGGACGGCGTTGGCAATGCGTTCGCGGCCATAGCCGACGTTAACGGTCCAGACCCCACCAGACACAGCATCAAGGTGTTCTTTGCCTTTTTGATCCCAAACGCGCATCCCTTTGCCTTCGACAATGATGCGGGGATCGGTTGTTTCGTAGGGTTTGTGTTGGCTCAGGTGATGCCAGATGTGCGCGCGGTCAGCCTCGACAACGCGAGAAATATCATTTTCGTTGAAGGTACCATCCATGGTTCAGGCCTTTCCTAGCGTCGAGCAGGTGAGTGAATTCATAGCAACGTGTGCCATTTTCTCATGATACAACACTGCTTTTTTTCAGAATCAAGTAGCGCCAGTCTGGATGCATTGGTGATTCCAGACAAGTCATGGTATTTGACTACCCGGGTAAGAGGGCTTGGTGATCCAGCACGTTGACCCCTGTCGTTGCACTGTTCAATTCCGCCAACACACTGCAGTAACATCAGCCTGAGGTGAAAGCGGAGAACTGGACTCATGCACCGTCAAGAATTGGACGTTTGATTCTCAAGCCCCCAGAACGCAAACTGCGCCACTTAATATCTGTCCTTCCTGCCCAATGGTTCTGCGACTGTCTGGTTTAGATCAATAAGCACTTTGATCGCATAATCAGAAAAGTTTGCTCAGCCAGAGGATAGGTTGCATGGTGCATAAAGTTAGTTTCCTTCGGCCAATATCCGACAGGTCAACGAGTTTAGATCGCGAAGCTCATAGGCCAAATTAGGGTTGATCGGCAGATGGACCGCTAAAAAGACTAAGAAACCCGACCAATAAAGGATCGGGAATGATCAACGGGAGAAAACAATGATCAAAAAGACAACAACTGGATTTGTAGCTGGTGCCGTTATGGCAATGACCGGCCAGGCTGCGTTTGCCGATGCGCACGGTGAAATCACCGTAGGCTATTTCCTAGAATGGCCAATGCCGTTTTTGGCAGCAAAAGCATCTGGTGCCTATGACGAAGCGCTGGGAATGAAAGTAAACTGGGTTTCTTTTGAAACTGGCACCGCAATGTCAGCTGCGATGGCTTCGGGCGATGTACAGCTGTCCGTTTCGCAAGGTGTGCCACCTTTTGTCGTGGCCACTTCTGGCGGCCAGGACATCCAAATCGTCGACGTTGCTGTGTCCTATTCGGACAATGATAACTGCGTTGTCGCTTCCGGTCTGGAAATCGACAAGGATTCTGCTGGTGAACTCGCCGGCAAGAAAGTTGCCGTGCCATTGGGTACAGCGGCACACTATGGTTTCCTGCGTCAGATGGATCACTTTGGTATTGATCTTGCATCCCTTCAAATCGTTGACATGGCACCACCAGAAGGTGCTGCAGCATTGAGCCAAGGTGCAGTTGATTTTGCCTGCGGTTGGGGCGGTGGTCTTTCTCGGATGAAGGAATACGGCAACATCCTGTTGACCGGCGCTGAAAAGCAAGAGCTGGGTATTCTGGTGTTTGACGTGACATCCGCGCCCGCATCCTACATCGCTGAAAACGGCGATGTTGTCGCGAAATTCGTGAAAGTTACTGCCGATGCCAACGCTGAGTGGGCGGCTGGCCAAAGCGAAGAGATGCTGGCAGTGATTGCTGAACAATCCGGCATGGATCTCGAGGCAACACGTGCCTCAATCTCTAGCTTTGTGTTCCCCACGATCGACGAGCAGCTGAGCGAAAGCTGGCTGGGTGGCAACGCGGCGGCCTTCATGAAGGGTGTTGCGGACGTGTTTGTTGAGGCCGGTTCCATCGACAGCGCCCTCGACAGCTATGAGGACACAGTGAACACCGGCCCACTGGAGGCCGCAAAAGGCATGTAAATAAGACTGTCGGCACGGGCCCTTCGGGGCCTGTGCCGATGCTACCTAATGAACCAGAGGCACGGAAAACCTTGCCCTATTCGTCCAAACAGGGACACAGGAAACATCATATATGACCGGACTTAACATTGATAACCTTTCGATGCGTTTTGATTTGCCTAACGGCGGATCGGTGCAGGCGTTGCAGGATGTCTCGATTGACCTGAAAGCAGGAGAGCTATTGTCGGTGCTGGGGCCTTCTGGCTGCGGGAAAACCACTTTGCTCAACATTGTTGCGGGCTTTCTGGCCCCGACGGGCGGTAAGATGACCCTAAACGGCCACGAGATAAAGGGGCCGGATGCCGAACGCGGTATGGTGTTTCAGCAGGGCGCGCTTTTTGAATGGATGTCGGTACGCGAGAATGTGGGATTTGGTCCGTCGATGAAGGGTATGCCTAAGAACGACAAGAATGAGGTTGTCGACCACCTTTTGGATGTGGTGGGCCTGCAGGATTTCAAGGAAAAGGCCGTTTACGAATTGTCAGGCGGGATGCAGCAGCGTGTGGCATTGGCCCGCTGTCTGGCCAATGACCCCGACGTTATTTTGATGGATGAACCGTTGGGTGCCCTTGATGCGTTGACCCGCGAAAAGATGCAGTCACTTGTACTCAAGCTGTGGAAAGAAACCGGCAAGACGATCATCCTGATTACCCACTCTGTTGAAGAGGCGCTGTTGCTGGGGGAACGCCTGATCGTAATGGCCCCGCGGCCGGGTCGCATCCATAAAGAATACCGTTTGCCGTTCGCAGAAATGGGCGTGAATGCTGATTTGAGAGAAGTCAAAAAACACCCCGACTTTGCCCCGCGCCGCGAAGAAATCCTGAACATGATCTGGGATATGGAAGAAGAGATTATGGGCACGAAGGAGGATGCGGTATGACCGGTATCATCTTTCTTGCCATCTATGTCGCGATTTTTGCGGCAGCGTTTTTCATTGTCACCAAGTCAATCCAAGGCGCTCGGGCTAAGGATTATACATCACTCAAGACAGTTACCTTTGGTGATGAAAGTGCTGTGCGCCCAAATCGGGCGGCTGGTATCATTTCAATTTTTACCATTTTCCTGATGTGGGGCATTTTTACCGGATCGTCATGGTTGCCCGGTTTTTTGCACGCGCCAGGACCATTTGAAGGGACAACCAGCTTTACCTACACTGCTGAGGCTGAGGGTGGAAACCGCGATGATGCGACAGTGACCATCTTGGTGCATCCGCGCGAAGAACAAGCCGAAGACCCTGTCGTTGAACCCGGCGATGGCTTTGCCAAGAATGACACGGCGACTGTCGCGCAATGGCGGACAGTACTGGTCAATGTCGATCGCAATGATGAGATCACCAAAAAAGACGGTGCGAATATCATTGAGATCAACGGCCAGAAGATCGCCCCCGGTGGTTCGGTCAAGATTGACGGCGGTGTTGTGAACCTTTCTGACAAAGGCACACCTAACTTTGAGCCGGAAAAAGGCTGGCAGATGGAATCGCTTTATCTGCCTGCCCCAGAGGAGGTTTGGACACGCACGATCAAGGTCGCTTCCGAAGGGTTCCGGGGTACGTCGTTGGGCGGCCACCTTGGGTATTCGCTGTTTCGGGTGATTATCGGTTTTCTCTGCGGTGCTGTGGTAGGCATTCCGCTGGGCTATGCGATGGGCCTGAGCGATTGGTTCCGTGGCTGGTTTGATCCGATTGTGGAATTCATGCGTCCGGTACCGCCGCTTGCCTTGATCCCATTGGTGATCATCTGGGCTGGGATCGGCGAGACCGGTAAGATCATCCTGCTTTTCCTTGCTGCATTGTGGATTATGGCCATTGCCGCACGCTCAGGTGTGTCAGGCGTGAAGATATCCAAGGTGCATGCGGCTTATAGTCTGGGTGCCTCAAAATGGCAGATCATGCGCCATGTGATCATCCCCAATTCGCTGCCCGAGATTTTCACGGGCGCGCGTGTTGCGATGGGCGTTTGTTGGGGCACGGTTGTGGCCGCTGAATTGGTCGCGGCGGAGCAGGGCGCGGGTATGATGATCATGACCGCCTCCAAGTTTCAGAACACCGATATCGTGATCATGGGTATCATCCTGATCGGCGTCATCGGGTTTGGCATCGACATGCTGATGCGCTGGGCCGAACGGATCTTGGTGCCGTGGAAAGGCAAAGGCTGATCCCGGAGCTGCATCAATATGGAAAAGTAAAAACGCCGGGGAATGCCCCGGCGTTTTTCATTTCGGTCTAAAGCTACTTTTGGCACGCTTTGGTGTGGCGTCCCCACCCTTGGGTTTGCCACCCGGTTTCGGTCGCGCATTGGGTTTGCCACCCTGATTGCCAATCTTGTTTGGCGGCGTGAACCGCTTTGATGGATCGGCAGCGCGCTGATAGGTCTTCTCAGCTGCAGGTGCGTCGCCCTTTGGCTTAAAGGGCTTACCGGCCTTGGGTTTGCGCGGCTCATAGGTGTCGCCGGCGGGCTTTTCTTTTTTCCAAACGGCCTTGGCCTTCGGCTTTCCATCTGCTTCCGGTTTCGGGTTTGACTTAGGCTTGGGGGCCGCACCGGGTTTCATTGGGCTGCGTTCGGTCTTGTGCGATTTGGACGGGCGTTCACCTTTGGAGGCACGTGGTTTTTCGAATTTCGGTTTGTCGCTGCGCGGTTTGTCGGGTCGCGGGGCCATAACCTCAGCGACAGGGGCCTCTTCTGGCGTTGGACGTGGTTTGCGCGGTGCCGATGGTGCCTCAGGATCATAGGTTTGATTTTCGCGCGGTGGACGCGGCGCGCGCTCTAGGCGACCAGCCGGTTTTGGGCCACGCTTGCCACCGGGCTTTGGCCCGCGTTCAAGGTTAGGCGGGCTGTCGAGTTGCGTGACGACTGCGCCGCTTTCCACTTTCATCTCTGCCCCGAGAGCATTCACAAAACGCGGTGCTGAGGACGCCAGGATTTCGACAAAGCTGTGGCTTGGCTGAATGCGGATAGCACCAATGTCGTCTTTCGTAAGATCGCCCAGACGGCACAGCATCGGCAGCAATGTGCGTGGTTCTGCGCCATCATTGCGGCCAGTCGACACAGAGAACCAGACCGACGGCCCAAAGGCCGCGCGGGGTTTGTCATCAACGGCACCCGCCTCGCCAAGTTCTTCCGGTGCAGATTGGCGTGCGCGGTAGAGGTTCACAAATGCTGTGGCAAGCTGTTCCGGGCTGAACTGTGTGACCAGATTGGCAACAAAGTCCTGCGCATCTTCGGGTACCGGATCGGTCCATGCGGCATCAGCCAACAGGCGCTCTTCATCGGCTGCGTTCACTTCTGATGCAGATGGTGGCGCTGCCCATTCGACCTTGAGCTTGGCCCCCCCGATCAGTCGGTTCGCTTTGCTGCGCATTTTGGCGGGGACGATCAATGCCGACACACCCTTGCGGCCTGCGCGACCAGTCCGGCCAGAACGGTGCAGCAACGTATCGGAATTCGAAGGCAAATCAGCGTGAATCACCAATTCCAGATTGGGAAGATCGATGCCACGCGCGGCCACATCCGTGGCAATACAGACACGTGCCCGTCCATCGCGCAACGACTGCAGCGCATTGGTGCGCTCCGATTGTGTCAATTCACCTGACAGTGCGACAACAGAAAAACCACGGTTGGTGAACCGCGAGGTCAACCGCGCCACTGCGGCACGGGTGTTGCAGAATACGATGGCGTTCTTTGCCTCATAGAACCGCAGCACGTTGATAATCGCGTTTTCAGTGTCACGCGGGTGGACCGTCAGCGCGCGGTATTCGATGTCGCTGTGTTGCTTGGATTCGCCCACGGTTTCGACCCGCTGGGCATTGCGCTGATATGATTTTGCCAGCTTGGCAATTGCGGCGGGCACGGTGGCCGAAAACATTAGCGTGCGCCGGTCCTCTGGTGCTTCGGACAGGATGAATTCAAGTTCGTCGCGAAACCCGAGATCAAGCATTTCGTCGGCTTCATCCAATACAACAGCGCGCAGATCATGCAGTTTGATGTTGTTCCGTTTGATGTGGTCACACAAGCGCCCCGGCGTGGCGACAACCACATGTGCGCCCCGGTCCAGCATGCGCCGTTCTGTGCGGGTGTCCATCCCGCCAACGCAAGTGGTCACAATCGCACCAGCGTTACCATAAAGCCAGGTAAGTTCGCGGCTGACCTGCATCGCCAATTCACGGGTTGGCGCAATGATCAATGCAAGCGGTGCGCCCGCAGGGCCAAAGCGGTCAGTGTCGCCCAGCAGTGTTGGTGCAATCGCGAGCCCGAAGCCAACGGTCTTGCCTGACCCGGTTTGCGCGGAAACCAGCAAGTCGGCATCCACCAAAGCAGGGGCGGAAACAGCTTCCTGCACGGCGGTCAATGTATCATAGCCCTTTTGGGCAAGCGCGTCTGCAATGGTCTGGATCAAGGGGTCGTCCTGTTCTGATAATGGCTGTCCAAACGACAGCGGCCAGCGGCGAAGCGCCCCGGCATTGATTGCGGCTGTCGGTAAGCGGTTGAGCCACGAATGTACATGGTGTTTGTGGCGTTACATTTCAGCGGCAACAAAACGCCGCTGATCTGCCGTGCTCAGGGGTGTCTGTTTCGTCTTCTCTAAATACGACTCGCTAAGTTGAGAATGCGCGTCAATGACCACCAAATTTTGTGGTGCAGGCAGGAGGGAATTTACGGGAAAGGTTTGGTGGAGCATAGCGGGATCGAACCGCTGACCTCCTGCATGCCATGCAGGCGCTCTCCCAGCTGAGCTAATGCCCCAATTAGAACCAAGGGTCCGTATTGGTATCCGGGCGGGTGGCCCGGGTAAGTGGCGCGTAATTAGGCGCAAGCGCGGGCGGGATCAAGTGAAAAATCGGATCCCGCCCACAAGTGTTCTTAATTGTCGTCTGCGGTTAATCGTCGTCGTCGTTGGTTACAACGTCGGCGATATCATCCAGCGGCACTGTGTCCTCATCGTCGTCGTCGTCATCCAGGATGTCGTCATCCAGATCCACATCGACGTCATCATCATCAATGATCACATCGTCGTCTTCCTCGACCTTGGCTTCCTTGGCCTTGGCTGTGACAGCATCCTCGGCATCTGCCGCGATCATGCGTGACTTGGCTGCGTCAACTTCCAGCACTTCGCCGGTATAGGGGCTGACGATAGGATTCTTATTGAGGTCATAGAAGCGCTTGCCCGTTGTGGGGCACAGGCGCTTGGTTCCCCATTCTTCGTTGGGCATGAAACACCCCTTCTTCAAATTGCGGTTGCGTGTAGATGATCAGCTTTATGATTCTGGCCAAGTGCCATATGAGATAGGCAGTGTCAAAGGCTTTGGCCACCCTTGGTTTGGAGAGAATCCGCAGATGAGCGACCCTATCCTGCCCGGTGATCCCCCGATCCCCCTGATCCTGCGGCGTTCACCGCGGGCACGGCGCATTTCATTGCGCATTTCTCAATTGGACGGACGGGTGACATTAACCATGCCAATACGGCTTGCTGAGTGTGAGGCACTGAACTTTGCTCGCACCAAGGAAGACTGGATTCGCAAGCATCTGGAGGCCCGCGGTGCCGATGTGCAGGTGAAACTGGGTGCGCAATTGCCAGTGGGTGGGCAGTTGTTGACCGTCACACAAGGGCTCGGGCGTTCCGTATCCATTGGACTAAATGAGGTTGCGGTGCCCGGACCTGAGGACCGCGTTCCCAAACGTCTGGCTGCATATCTGCGCGAGGTGGCACGAGACCGTCTGGCCGGGGCATGTGATGATTATGCCGCGCTTCTGGGCAAACCCTACAACCGGCTTACCATGCGCGATACAAGGTCTCGTTGGGGGTCGTGTACGTCAGACGGTGGCCTGATGTTTTCGTGGCGGTTGATCATGACCCCGCCAGAAGTGCTGGACTACGTCGCGGCGCATGAGGTCGCGCATCTGGCACAGATGAACCATTCAGCGACATTCTGGGCAGAGGTTGAGCGGATATACGGAGATTACAAGCCGCCGCGTCGATGGCTCAAAAAACATGGCAGTGATTTACACCGCTACCAGTTCTGATCTCATTCGGGATAGATGAAGCCAGTGATCGGATAGACGCTGCCAAAGGCTGTTGGCTGGCTTTTCAGGCGCACAGCGGACCAGTCGTTGTTTTCTGACACATCAATCACGTCCATCTTCAACGACACTTTGTTGCGCTTCCAGTTTGCATGATCCACGCGAATCTCGCGGTCAGATACAACTTCGGAGACGACGGCAACATGACCCATTGGCAGTTTGCTGGTTTTGCGAAACGCCATGACAGCCCCGACAAGAGGTTGTTTGCCCTTGTCATAAATCCCGGTGGCTTTGCCCCACCAGGTATTCGCATTACCGCGGATATCGACACCACTGACGTTGCGCGCAAAGGGCACGCACCATACCCGGCTGCCTTTTGACTGGAGTTGCTGCACTTCCATTAACGCCAATTGTTGACGCTGTGGATCAAGTTCCACCGATGACAGTGACTGTACGTTTTGAGATGGTGTTGAACATGCGGCGATGAAGAGAAGTGCAGCACACAAAATGGATAGGCCCACCGGCCGACTGGCGTTTTTCACGCTCATATTCCCCCCGAAGAATCTTTTGTTTCGTGGCGGACATGACCTGACTCGCCTCCGGGCGGAACATCTACGATTTATGCTAAATCTCAAAGTGGTGTTATCCGTGTGGGCAAATATTCGCCGAACGGGTGTCACTATACTACAAATTGAAACGACAGCTTTTGTGCGTGCCGAAGCGGGGCCACAGATTTGTACCGCTTGACCCCTCCTACATTTGTGATCACACCGTTGTCATGAACCTAACGCCACGCCCGCTTGAAACCACCATTCCTGCGCATGACCTTGTATATCGGCGGCTGCGTAGCCGGATCATGCACGGAGATCTGCCGCCAGGGCACGCGCTGACTCTGCGCGGTATCGGCAAACAATTCGACGTGTCGATGACGCCAGCGCGCGAGGCTGTGCGCAGACTGGCGGCAGAAGGGGCGCTTACCATGTCCACGTCGGGTCGCATATCGACGCCCGAACTGAGCAATGAACGGATCGAGGAACTGGCCGCCCTGCGGGCGTTGATCGAAGTCGAACTTGCCAGCCGCGCATTGCCGCGTGCGCATATGGCGCTGATTGAACGGTTGCAAACCATCAACGGTGCCGTCGCCGAAGCGGTCGCCCATCGCGATGCGGTTAGTTATATCCGCACGAACCTGGAGTTTCACCGCACCTTGTATCTGCGCGCGCAGGCCCCCGCGATGTTGGCAATGGCTGAAACCGTGTGGTTGCAGATGGGTCCGACCATGCGCGCCCTCTATGGCCGTCTTCGCCAGACTGAACCACCACAGTTTCACCGCCTGATTATAGCGGCGTTAAGGGCTGGGGATGAGCCGGGTTTGCGGCTTGCCGTGCGGTCGGATGTGACGCAGGGCCTGCGGATGTTGGCGAGTTGACGAACGCAAAACTTCGCGGCATCTTGGCGCGATGATCACCGCATTGAAAATCGCGCTCTATTACCGCCGCTTCACCTGAACGCGGCACCCTTTTCCTATATTAACTTACCCAAGCCGCCATCGTGCGGCCTTTGTCGTCTTTGGTGCACAATTAGAAAGACTGACATGTATAATGTATCCATCCGATTGGCCAAAGCCAAAGATCTGCCCGATGTTCTGCCCATGATCCATGCGCTTGCCGCCCATCATCACGATACGTCGACATTGACGCTTGATGCACTCAAGCGCGACACTTTGGGCGACACCCCATGGATCACGCTGATTGTAGCGGAGCAGTCAGCAAACCTTTTGGGCTACGCTGCATTATGTCATTTGACGCAGCTTCAGTTTGGTGTGCGTGGCATGGATATGCACCATCTTTTTGTTAAGCCTTCGGCGCGGGGGCAGGGCATCGGGCAAAAGTTGATTACGGCTGCGATTGATCACTCTAAGCGGCAGGGCTGTCGGTATATGATGGTTGGCACGCACCCGGAAAATAAGGCGGCGCAGGCCATGTACCTGACCGCCGGCTTTTCAGAGGCCCCCGCACCTGGACCGCGGTTCAGGATGAAGTTTGACAGCACTTGCGCTGGACGTCCCTGACGCGCCAACGTTGTTGGCGCATCGTTCACATCTGACGTCACGGCGCGTTTAACCTGCCACACCTTTTTTTGTGGCGACTGGCGTTTCGGCAAGCCAATGTGTGCCAGCAGAGAGAACACAACTGATCCCATCCGCCCGGCTGACCAAGATGGTATAGCTGCCGGTTTCTGCGGATGCCCAAATTTCTACGATGGATCTTGCGTTCTGCAGCCCCCTCGCGGTCAAGGTTTCAGTATATGCCGTTGTCAGTTTTGACACCAATTCCGCGCGCGGCATACAGGTCATCGCATGGGCTGGCGGGCCTGTGCAGGCCATTCCGAACAGCAGACCGGCAGTGATAATACGCTTGTACATGACACTCTCCTTTTCCATTTTCAAAGGCAAGGAGGCAGATCACAGAGGCGAAATCACACCCCCTCTGCTCATAATATCGGCACGATTGGGCGATATTGCAATTCACGTGATATCACATGATTGGTGGCAAGTTGGCTAATTCGGGCAACGTTTCTACCCTAAGCGAGCGGATCATCATAGATCGGTGCTGTCACGAAACGATGCAAAACAGCGAAGGATTTTGACCGGTATCTTTGCGCAATACTTTAGATCTCTTGTCAGGCAGCCAGCCCTTTGCCGCCGATGTCGAGGTATTTGCGGCGACGGTCAGCAACAAGCGCTTTGCCGTCTTTGCCGCTGAGTTCTTTGAGCATCGCAGCGATAGCCACACCGACCGATTTGATCGTCATCGCGGCGTCGCGGTGGGCACCACCCTTGGGTTCTTTAATAATCTGGTCCGTTACACCCAGTTTCATCAGGTCATCTGCGGTCAGCCGCATTGCCTCTGCCGCCTCACGCATTTTTTCTGCATCTTTCCAAAGGATCGACGCGCAGCCTTCTGGGGTGATCACGGAATACACAGCATGTTCCAACATCGCGACCCGGTTAGCCGTGGCAAATGCAACCGCCCCGCCTGAACCGCCTTCTCCGATGATGACGCTGATCAACGGCACGCCGATCTGCAAACATTTTTCTGTGGACCGTGCAATTGCTTCTGATTGCCCGCGTTCCTCTGCCCCTTTGCCGGGATACGCACCGGGCGTGTCGACCAGCGTGATCACGGGCAGGTTAAACTTGCCTGCCAGTTCCATCAGGCGCACGGCCTTGCGGTATCCTTCGGGTCGGGCCATGCCAAAATTTCGCTCGATCCGGGATTTGGTATCATTGCCTTTTTCGTGCCCGATCACCATCACAGGCGTGTCATTAAACCGTGCCAAACCACCCATGACAGCCAAGTCATCCGCGAAATTCCGGTCGCCTGCCAGCGGCGTGTATTCGGTAAACAACGCTTCAATGTAGTCTTTGCAATGGGGCCGCTCAGGGTGGCGTGCGACCTGGCATTTACGCCAGGGGGTGAGTGAGCTGTACAATTCTTCCAGTATGGCCGCCGCTTTGACATCCAACGCTTTGGCTTCCGCAGTGGTATCCGTCTCGGGATTTGTCCGCGCAATGGCGCGCAGTTCTTCTGCTTTGCCTTCAATCTCGGCCAGTGGTTTCTCGAAATCAAGGTATTGGGTCATTGCGTGCTCCGACTTCTGATCCCTGTTATATGGCGCTGATTTGGGCAGTTTGCAACGCGCCGTTAAATGCGTAGCCTTCGAATAAATTTGGAGATGACAATGAACCTTAAACTTCTCGTTGCGGCGATTGCGTCCGTTGCCCCTGCTGCCGTGTTGGCGCAATCGATCAACTTTGGCGATGATGCGAGCCAATGGTCGAATGATGGTGAATGTGATGACCGCCGCTTTCGGGGCGCGGGGATGGCACAGGGGTTGGACCGCGACGACATTGGCCATGATGCAACCGACTGCAGAACCGGCTTTGACGCAGGTAAACTGATGATCTGGGATTTTGCTGCGGCGAAGGCCGCGACCCAATGCAGTGCGATCAACTTTGGCGATGACAAGTCTGAATGGCCCAATGACGGACAGTGTGATGACTATCGTTTTGACGGGCCGGGCGCGGACTTTGTGCTGCTGTCAGAAGATATCGGTCATGATGCGTCTGACTGTCGGCAATTATGTGATTTGGGTCAGATTGCTGTTCGAGATTATTAACCAATCATCGACAAGACCGGATAGAGCGAGGCAATCAACAGCGCCGCCATTGTCCAGTTAAACATGCGCAGGCGTGAGCGGTTGGTCAGAAAACGGGCCATTTGCTGGCCCAGCACCGTCCATATTGTCACGGACGGCAAGTTGACCGAAGCAAAGAGAACCGCCGCCGCAAATAACATGATCGCCCCGCCATCAGCGACGTAAACGGTGATTGCGGTCAACGCCATCGCCCAAGCCTTGGGGTTGACCCACTGGAACGCTGCTGCTTGTAGAAATGTCATTGGTTGGCCGGTTGCTTGCCGTTCCTTGACCGGCGCTGCGTTGGCAATTTTCCATGCCAGATAAAGCAGATAGGCAATGCTCAGCACCGTGAGGGCGGTATAGATGGCCGGATAGATTTCAAAAACCCGGACAAGACCAACACCGGTGAGCAGCATCAAAACCAGAAACCCGATGGATATGCCCAGCATGTGCGGAATGGTGCGGCGAAAACCGTAGTTCGCCCCCGATGCCATGAGCATAAGGTTGTTGGGCCCCGGCGTGGCGGAACTGACAAAGGCGAAAAGCGCAAGCGCGGGTAAGACATCATAATCCATGACGCAATGTTTGACTTAAGTTCTGAGCTGATAAATTGTGAAATGCATCGCAATTGCCGAAAGATCACAACCTATGGCCGTGCTGGATCGAATTTCTGAACATATATTGCGCGAACTTTCTCGCAATGGTCGGATCAGCAATCTTGAGCTTGCTGATCGGGTTGGTCTGTCACCCTCTGCCTGCCTGCGTCGGGTTCAGGATTTGGAAAAGAAGGGCATCATCACAGGATACCGTGCGGTGCTGGATCGCACTGCCCTTGGTTCTGGGTTTGCGGCATATGTTGGTGTCGGCCTCAGCGACCATTCCAAGTCGAGCCAAGAGGCGTTTGAACGCGCCATTGCCCGCGCACCCGAAGTGGTCGAGTGCCACAATATTACTGGGACAATCGAATACCTTTTGCGTGTCGAATGTGCCGATTTGCGGGCCTACAAGTCCTTTCACACCGACATGCTTGGCGCGCTGCCGCAAGTGAATGGAATCACGTCCTATGTCGTGATGGGATCGCCCAAAGACGAACGGGCCTGACGGTCTATTTCCCGGCAATCATCTCTGACTGGCGCACAATAACTTCGGCTTGTTTGATGCTGGCAATATCAACCAGACGCCCTTTATAGACCGTGGCCCCTTCGCCATTGGCCTTGGCGGCTTCCATGGCGGCCAGAATCTCGCGGGCTTCGGCGACGGCTTCTGCTGAGGGCGTAAATACCTCGTTTGCAATCGCGATCTGTCTGGGGTGGATCGCCCATTTCCCGACCATTCCCAGTGTTGCCGAACGGCGGGCCTGTGCCCTGAAGCCATCATCGTCAGAAAAATCACCAAAGGGGCCATCCACGGGCAAAACTCCGTGCGTGCGGCAGGCCGCAACGATCGCGGCCTGTGCCCAATGCCATGGGTCCGACCAGTGTTTCGCACCGTCCCGGAGCATATAGTAATTCTCCTGCGTCCCGCCGATGCCGGTTGTCTGCATCCCCATCGAGGCTGCAAAATCCGCCGCACCCAAACTCATGGCCTGCAATCTAGGCGAGCTTGCAGCGATCTCTTCGACATGCACGATGCCCGCCGCAGATTCGATGATGACCTCGAATGAAATTTTCCTGGATCGACCCTTGGCTGTTTCAATCGCTGTGACCAAGGCATCCACGGCATAAACATCCGCTGCGCAGCCAACTTTCGGGATCATGATTTGATCCAGTCGGTCGCCTGCCTGTTCCATCAGATCAACGACGTCACGGTACCAATAAGGTGTGTCCAAACCGTTGATCCGCACGGACAGGGTTTTGTCGCCCCAGTTTACATCAGAGATCGCCGCGATGATGTTGGCGCGCGCGCTGTCTTTGTCAGACGGGGCCACGCTGTCTTCGAGATCAAGGTTGATCACGTCAGCCGCTGATGCCGCCATCTTTTCAAACAGCGCCGGCCGTGATCCCGGGCCAAACAACTGACAGCGGTTTGGGCGTGCGGGTGCGGTTGGCTGGATGCGGAATGACATAAAGGCTGATCCTTGGCGAATGATTGTTGCGGATTGACTGGGGCCAACTGTTATAAAATTGCGCGATATGCTGCAAGCGCATTTCGCAAGTGCAGCATTCAAGGGGTGCCCAGTGCAAAGTCGACAGTTATCTAGACCTTGCGTCCGGCGGCTGGGCCGGGTTTGTTCCCTTCTGACCACTAGGGAGACGGCCATGCGCATAGAAGTCAGCCGGGATGTATTTAAGCTGGCGCAGGTTTTTGCGATATCGCGGGAATCACGGACCGAAGCCCGTGTTTTGACCGTGCGCATCACTGAGGGTGGCGCTACGGGGCGAGGTGAATGTGTGCCCTATGCCCGATATGATGAGACGCTGGACTCTGTGACGGCTCAGATAGAAGGACTGACAGCCACGGTAACCCGCGCAAAACTCTATGATCTTTTGCCAGCCGGGGCTGCGCGAAATGCGGTTGATTGTGCGCTGTGGGATTTGGCGGCCAAACAGGCCGGGAAACGCGTCTGGGAACTGGCTGGATTGGAAAAGCCGGGGCCGGAGGTCACCGCCTACACGTTATCTTTGGACACGCCTGAAGCCATGCGGGCGCATGCCGCCAAACATGCGTTTCGGCCATTGTTGAAGATTAAGCTCGGCACACCGGACGATATGCCAAGGCTTGAAGCTGTAAGGGCAGGTGCGCCCAAATCCACCATTATTGTCGACGCCAATGAAGGCTGGTCCGCTGAGGTCTATGCGGACCTCGCGCCACATCTGCTGCGTCTTGGTGTGGCGCTTGTGGAACAACCGCTGCCGTCAGGGGAAGATGATGCACTGATTGGCATGCAGCGCCCGGTGCCGGTTTGTGCTGACGAATCCTGTCATGACCACGAAAGCCTGCCCAAGCTCAAAGGCAAATATGATGTGGTGAACATCAAATTGGACAAGGCCGGCGGGCTGACCGAGGCGCTGGCGCTGCGCGACGCCGCACGTGTCCAAGGTTATGGCGTGATGGTTGGTTGCATGGTTGGGTCGTCGCTGGCGATGGCACCGGCAACGCTTGTCGCGCAAGGGGTCAAGGTCGTTGACCTTGACGGGCCGCTCTTGTTGGCCGAAGACCGGGATCATGCGTTGAAATATGATCAGGCTGGTGTGCACCCGCCTGAGGCAGCACTTTGGGGATAAACATGCGAACTGTCTATGTAAACGGCGAATACCTTCCTGAAACCGATGCAAAAATCTCAATTTTTGATCGTGGGTTTTTGATGGCAGATGGGGTCTATGAGGTCACATCGGTACTGGACGGCAAGCTGATTGATTTTGACGGCCATGCGGTGCGGCTGAGCCGGTCGTTGAATGAGCTGCAGATGCGCAACCCAATTTCCAAGGACGACCTGTTGGAGGTGCACCGCGAACTGGTGCGCGTGAATGAGATTGACGAGGGGTTGATCTATTTGCAGATCACACGCGGCTCGGATGGGGATCGTGACTTTGCCTTTCCCGATCCTGAAACCACTGAGCCAACCATCGTTTTGTTTACCCAGAGCAAACCGGGCATGGCAGATAGTCCTGCGGCCAAAAAGGGCGCAAAGATCATCAGCATCGAAGACATCCGATGGGGCCGCCGTGACATCAAGACGGTGCAGTTGCTGTATCCGTCGATGGGTAAAATGATGGCCAAGAAAGCGGGCTGTGACGATGCCTGGATGGTCGAGGATGGCTTTGTCACCGAAGGCACCAGCAACAATGCCTATATTGTGAAGGGCAACAAGATCATCACCCGGGCGCTGAGCCATGACATCCTGCACGGTATTACCCGCGCGGCTGTTTTGCGGTTCGCGCGCGAGGCGCAGATGGTTGTTGAGGAACGCAACTTTACCATCGACGAAGCACAGGCCGCGGATGAAGCGTTTAGCACGTCAGCCAGCGCATTTGTGATGCCGGTGGTGGAGATTGACGGGGTTGCCTTGGGTGACGGGACGCCGGGCAAGGTGGCCCTGCGGCTGCGTGAAATCTATCTGGATGAGATGCGCAAGGCGGCCGTTTGAGGGGCATTGAATGTCCCTTTGAACCGCCGCTGTAGAACGTCGGTATTGCGGCTGTGCTGAATGAGACCTCAGATCCGCGAAGTCTATCGCAGGAAAGGCAGAGCATGATGACCACATCCATCACCCGAGAGGATATGATCGCAGCGCAGGGGCGCGAGATTGGACAGTCGGGGTGGTTCACCATGGATCAGGCGCGCATTGATGCCTTTGCCGAAGTGACCGAGGACCGCCAATTTATCCACATTGAACCGGTTCGCGCCGCTGACACGATGTTTGGCGGCACCGTGGCGCATGGCATGCTGACCTTATCGATGATGTCGGGGATGGCATATGCCGCGTTGCCCGAGATGATTGGGCAAAGCGCGTCGGTGAATTATGGATTTGAGAAGGTGCGGTTTATCACGCCGGTACGGTCCGGTGCGCGGATCAGGGGGCGATTTGTGCTGACTGACGCAACGGTGCGCGGTGGTGACAAGCTGATGACCCGATTTGATGTCGTGGTTGAGATTGAGGGAGAGGCCCGGCCCGCCCTGACGGCGGATTGGTTGATTTTGTATATGTTTTGACGCGGGTTTGATCCCAGGAACTCTGTGGACGGACTATTCGTGCTCCTCTTGATCCTTCGCGCCAGGAAATGGTCCAAGGCAACTGGAACGGTGGGACACCTGAAAGACGTGGTTATAAAGCTGTGCCACCCACTGCTTGCCTTCCATTGTCTGCTCCAGATGCACAAGCGCCGGGCCGATCAATGGTTGCACTTGATGCCAGAAGAATTGTGGAAACTGTTCCATCAAATCCATTGGTGTCTCATATCCAAGTTTTTGCGCAAAACCGGTTTCGACAAATTCGCTAAAAAGACCGCCAATCTTGCGGTGGTAGAACGGGTCCGCGATCTGTCCAATAAGGTCGGCAGCGCGCACCAGAGCGGGTTCGCTCGTTGTGTCGGCATAGGCCGGATCATCCGGGACGGGAAACCGGGTGTATTCGATGGCGGCGGCGATCCTCTCTTCATCAATGAGACCGGATCCTGCAAAGCGACGACGGGCATACATTTTTCCACGGTCAACGTGATAGGGCGCGAGAAAGGCATCTGACGCGCCGCGTGGCGGACAGATTTTGTCACCGGCCGCGTTCACAACAACCTCGGTGTCCGTGTCCCCTTCGCAGATGTCACGGGAGTAGCCGATATCGTGGACCAAAAGCGCTACGATGTAATGCAGCCAGTCTTCGGGTTGGACAGCGCGGGTCACCAACTGGCCCCGGATGATTTGCTGACCAACGAGTGTGACCATCATCGTATGTTCGGCATTGTGATAAAGAGCGTCCGAATTGCCCAACCGCTCAAGCAGCATGCGTGCACTGCCGCTTATAAAGGCGGCGTATTCGGCTTTGCGTCCCGAAAAATACTGTAGATAGGTTTCAGCGAGATGATCCCCGAATTCTGACGCAACGACGGCGGTAGGATTGAACATGGTCAACTCGCATTTCTGGACATCCAGCCCGATAGTATCCTTTTTGGTCTATCTTGTCAGCTTTGGGCGCAACCTGGCCATTTCCCGCGAATCTGCAGGGTCAGAAACGCCAGCCTGTCACCAGCCTACTGTCACTTGTTCCCTACATTCTCCTCAAACGCAGTTTTGAACGCTTCTTTCTGGGCATCGCCTGCTTCGGTTTGATACTTTGCTTTCCAGTCATCCATCGTCATGCCGTAAAACAACTCGCGGGCTTCTTTTTTGCCCATCTCGATCCCGCGTTCATTCGCGGCCTCCTGATACCAGCGCGACAGGCAATTGCGGCAAAATCCGGTGAGATTCATCATGTCGATGTTTTGCACATCTGTGCGGTCCTGCATCAGGTGTTTTTGCAGGCGGCGGAATGCGGCGGCCTGGAGTTCTATTTCAATTTGGCTGGGCATCGCTGTCTCCTATTTGGTCAAAGTTGGGTTTGTGCCAGAACAGTTTCAAGGATCGGCGCAAGGCGCGCGGCCCATGCCTGTTGGCTTGGTTCATCGGCGATGAGGTCGTTGCGCAATTCAATTAACGCATTGGGGCGGCCGTGTTGCAATGCATGGCGGTCCACTGCATCGCCGGGCAGGTGGCCGGAATAGGGTTCATTGTCGCCCACCGTCAGATCAGCCTCAGCATGCAGATGGTCGATCAAGGGGCGGGCAATCCGGGCATCATGCGCGTAAAGCACGCCGATTTCCCACGGGCGGATGTATTTGCCTTGCAGCTTCGGTGTAAAGCTGTGGATCGAAAGGATCACCGTTGCCGGGCGCGCGGCCAGCTTCGCCAAGGCATCGTGGTAGGGCCGATAGCACAGATTCAGGCGATGTTCGATGTCGGCAGCATCGGCATGGCGATTGGCGGGAACGATCGTGCCATCATAGAGCCGCATCAACAATGTGGGGTCGTCTTCGCCGCGGTTCGGATCAATCGCAAGGCGGGAGAAGTTGGACAGAATGGCGGGGCTGTCAAGCAAGGTTGCCAATGCGCGCGCGACACCCGCAGCACCAATATCATATGCGATATGCCGGGCCATGTCCGCGGCGCTTAGACCAAGGTCACCGCCGGCAATATCGGGGGGCACGGTATTGGTCGCGTGATCACATGTCACCAACCAGCGGCCGGATCGGTCAGCCCCCTCAATATGGTATGGAAGGTACGTCATTTATGTGAAACCTTTGACTTGTATCGCTGGGGCGGGTAAGCCCCTCTGAAATGATTGTTACCGCTAACATGGCGGGACTCCGGCCCGTGAACCGAACAAGGACGCACAATATGAGACGCCTTCGCAATGTAAAGATCGTCGCAACGCTTGGACCAGCTTCTGACACTTATGAGATGATTGAGGCGCTGCACAATGCGGGCGCAGATGTGTTTCGCCTGAACATGAGCCATGGCAGCCACGAAGAGATCCGCATCAAGCACGCGATCATTCGCAAGGTTGAGGAAACAACAGGCAGCACAATCGGTATTCTGGCGGATCTGCAGGGTCCCAAGCTGCGCGTGGGCGTGTTTTCTGGCGACAGCGAACAGCTGGTTGAAGGGGTGGCATTTCGTCTGGACCTTGATGAGGCAGAAGGCGATTCCAGCCGGGTCTGCCTGCCGCATCCTGAGATTTTTGCAGCCCTTGAACCCGGTGCATCGCTGTTGGTGAATGATGGCAAAATCCGTTTGAAAGTGCGCGAATGTGGCCCTGATTTTGCCGATTGTGTTGTGGTGACGGGGGGTACCATATCGAACCGCAAGGGAGTCAATGTGCCCGATGTGGAATTGCCTTTGGCGGCATTGTCTGACAAGGACCGGGCCGATCTGGAATTTGCCTGTGGCCTTGGCGTCGATTGGCTGGCGCTGTCGTTTGTTCAGCGCCCCGCCGACGTTGAAGAGGCGCGGTTGCTGGTTAAGGGCCGCGCCGCGATCCTGTCGAAAATTGAAAAACCCAATGCGGTCGAGCGGTTCGATGACATTCTGGCCGTAAGTGATGGCATCATGGTTGCCCGCGGTGATCTGGGTGTGGAACTGCCGGTTCAGAACGTGCCGCCGATCCAGAAACGACTTGTGCGCAAATGCCGTGCAGCGGCCAAGCCCGTGATCGTGGCAACGCAAATGCTGGAAAGTATGATCGAAAGCCCGATGCCGACCCGTGCCGAAGTCAGCGATGTGGCGACTGCGATTTATGAAGGTGCTGATGCGGTGATGCTCAGTGCTGAATCGGCGGCGGGCGATTATCCGATTGAGGCTGTGACAACGATGGATAATGTCGCACAGGAAGTCGAGGCCGACCCGACCTATACCCAGATCATTGAGGCAAGCCGCACAGCGGACCGGATGACTGTTGCGGATGGCATTGTGGCCGCCGCCCGCGAGATTGCCGAAACGACCGACATCAAGGCGATCTGTTGTTTCACCCATAGCGGGACAACCGCCCTTTTGACGGCACGCGAACGGCCACGGGTGCCGATCATTGCCCTGACGCCGATTGTCAGAACTGCACGGCGGCTGGCGCTGAGCTGGGGCACGAATTGCGTGATCACTGAGGAATTGGATCGCTTTAAGGCGGCGGTGGTCAATGCAGCGAAAGCCGCGCGTTCAGAAGGGTTTGCGGGTCCTGATGATTTGATTGTTGTGACCGCAGGTGTGCCGTTTAACACCCCAGGTAGTACTAATATTCTCCGAGTCGCCCCATGTGACGAACGTTTGATTTTTTCTTCTGATCCAGAGTAGACTCTCCCTATATGGGTGAGGAAGTAAAATGGATCACGATCTTGCATTGGTGATAGGTATTGTTCTGGGCGTATTGTCGGTGCCCTCTGTACTTTCAGCGTTTTCAGATCGGCGGGCACCACGGGCGTCAGCGATAACAATACTGATCGCGGGGGGCTTGATTGTCTATGCGGCGCAGAACAAGCCCAACGGGATTTCCTTGGATCAGATCCCCGATATCTTTGTGAACGTCATCGGTCGATATTTGCTTTGACTCGGGCAGCCAAATGTCGCGAAAGATCGATCCGCATTGTCTGGAAATAATCACGCCATCACATTCTTCGAAAGCGTTTGGAATGCGATGGGTGACGGAGACATTCCGCGCCTTGAAGAGTTGACCCATCTCAGTTCGTTTCCACACGGAAAAGACGG
>NZ_JBHGAR020000032.1:0-26454 GCF_042611115.2 Sulfitobacter sediminivivens | reverse complement strand
AGGGGCGGACCACTTCAAAGGGGGAGGCTCACGTGGGCCCCAATTTCAAGCGCGAGATCTGCAAGCCGAGCACCGTCATCAAGAACTTTTTTGACAGCAATGGCTTTGATCTCGTTAGGCCAATTTGTCCTACCAGCCAGAGAGACTGCTACAGGTACGCCCCAAATTTCCTTGTCGGTCGCCATTGTTGATCCACCCATCTCGTGTTGGGGTAACATAACGACGCCAGATTTTCATGGCGATGGGATTCAGAGGGGTTGGATGCAACGCTTACGATCTTACTGATCTAAACTTGGTTGCGGGAGCTTGCAACCCACGATTTCTGCGGCTGGCAGAAAGCGCGGTTCCGCGGCTTGTAGCGTAGATTTGGCGAAAGCGTCAAAAGAACGCGCAGTTTTGCATTACTTCCACAAAGGAACGTGCCGCGATGCCTACGAACACCGTCCACTATAGAAAATGACGAGGCGCAACCAGAAGAAACCCAGCCTTTGGGGCAATTCGCCAAGTTGTTTGAGCATTGCAATTCTGGTTCTGGTGGCAACATTTCCCCAACGTTCTGGACGGCCCCTTCGAGCAAAATCTAAGAGGTTCAAATCTGTGCGTTGAGCGGCAAAATTGTTACACGACGATTTCTTGCGACCACGAATGACCATTTAGCCAGAACATATGTATATATCGACGCGGCGTGGTAGGGAACTTCCCTGCCCGTCCAGCGCTTCGCCGACGCCGTAGGCAACCATCGTGATCCGTTTCCTGCTGAGCAGCTCAGGACCGTCTTCATTTGCGATCAGTGGGGTCGCGGTTTCGAAAAGCGCTTCGATTAGTCGCGTTTTCACCGTGTCAGCGCGCCGGTCCGCGAGTCTCAGATTGTCGAGCGACGACCCGGTCGCGCTGGCGTAGCCTTCAATCAGAACAAGGCGGTCGCGATCCTCGGAACCGCGTGCCTCAATGAGATCTCTTACCTTTTCGACAGGGCCATCCGCCAGAACCCGCGCGCTGCCTTCCGAAAAGCCGACCGAAATGGGCTCGCGCCCGGCACGGCAAGCGACAAGAACGTCGACGCCGTAGCGGGACTCCAGCTCCGCGCGCAGGATGGCCCCGCTGCCGTCGCCCTCCGAGGAGGATCCCTTGAACTGAAGCAACCGCGCCGCAGTCTGCAATTCGATGGCTGCGGCCAGAAGCTTCTCATCACTTTCCGGTGCCCGCCGGGACCAATCCGCTTGTTCGGCGAGAAGCGGTATCGTGGTGGCGACGGCCGCTTCGAGGTTGCCGACCGCATCCCAAAGCCGGCGGAGGTCGAGATCAACACTTTCAAGCTCGTTCCGCACTGCGCTCTGCAAGATCGTCGCGGTATCCGTTTGGACGGACTTGACTCGTTCCAGCAATTCGGGACCCATGGAGGGACGTCCTTGGATGAAATCCCGCATCTCGCCTCGCGTCTCGGCGAGACCAGCGGAAAGTGTCGCGAGCTGTGAGAAAGCCTGTGCTAGCTGCGCCTGAGTGCCGCCGCTCTCCGGAGGACCATCAGCTTCTTGTTCCGGCAGCGGCGCTGCCCGGGCAAACTCGCTGATTTGTGATGCTTTCAAAAGCACCCGGGCGCTCGTATCATCCGCAGGAGCCACCACGACCCAATCTCCGTATCTGCCCAGGTGATACACGTTTTTGGAGATCAACAAGTCCAGCTGCATAGCGGCGTCCCGAAGTCGCGTCGCCTGCATGGAGTGACGTTGCGCAAAAGTTATCTTGCCACAGATGGCACCAGGTGCCGAAAGACCCAGCGCGGACATTCCGCTTCCGAACCAACCGGTACGCGTCAGATCCTTGCACTCTTTCTGGGTCTCAAGTGCGGCATTCAACTGCCTTGCCTCGTTCTGCACGTTCCAGAGTGAAAGAGCACCAGCGGCGGCAACGCAGACCAACCTGACCGTCAGTCGGGTCCGAGTGAGCGGACCGGCGCCGAAGGCAACAGAGAGGGCATTTGAGAACAGGTTTGCCAGCCTGATACTGCCGGTGCGGACTTTGCCCATCCAAGCCCAGCCTCCATCGAGGAGGGATTTCCGTCTGGTGTCTCGCGTCCGCTCTAGCGATGTCGCCAACCGCGTCGCCGACTGTTCGGACCATGTGTGGAACTTTTCGTAAGGAAGCGCCCGCGCGGCGGCGAAGATCCCGTTGCACAACAAACGCTTCACGATCAGATAGACGAACGTCACGCCGTAAAGCAAAAGCTGACCAGCAGGTATCAGCGCGAAAACAAGAGCCGTGAGCCATCCAAGCAGAAGAAGAACGAGGCAGAACCCGGCCACGAGAAAGACATAGGCCATGACGACGCCAAACAGGGCAAAAATGATGTCGAGCGTGAGCATCGATCCAGACGCGAAAAGTTCTGTGCCTATCGGGATCGTAATCCCGAGCTCGTGCCTCCATGCCCGTTCGAAGAGCAGGACCGCCGCCGGTGTCAACAGTACGAGCAGACCCGGCCCGCTCGCCAACGCAAGCGTCACCGGTTCCGCCTTCCAGGTCTTCGCCTCCGCGCCGCCCTGAGGCTTGAGGCTTTTCCAGCATCGCCGTTCCTCAGCGTTTAGACTTGCGCGGTGGCCGACCACCTTGCCTTGTCGAAGCGCCTCGAGATGCTTTTCACACACAAGCCCGCGGCCGTCGGGGCAAATCGTCAGGCGACAGATCAAGTTGTTTTCTTTCGCTACGCAGCCTTCTTCCAGAAATCTCGATTTGTACTCGGACATTTGGTCTCCCCCTTGCGATCGAGGCCCTATTGCCTCTCTTTGAACCGTGCCCGTCCGCGCGGTCTCAGACGCCGAAAATTCGTGCAAGATCGGTAATGATCTGCGTCATGAGGGCAACCGTGACGAGCGCTTCGTTTATCGTGTTCAGGTTCCGCGTGGTCTTTGCCGCGGTGTCCCGCGCGGCCTTCAAGTCACGAAGCGCGGCTGCGGTACCCTTGGCGGAACGCAGATATGCGTCTTCCGTGTCAGCAAGAATGATTATGTTCTTGGCCACTTCGCGGCGCTTTGCGATCACTTCCTCAAGGCGCGCCTCTTCCGCTGCCGTGCGGGGCTTCTTGCGTTTGAGCGCGAGTTCCTCGGCCCGGATCGGCCGGAGCTGTTTCAATAGGGCGCTATGCAGTGTCCGGAAATAGCCGCGGCTTTTGTTGTCATGACTGGGCATCAGGATTGATCCTCTTCTGAGATAGCGACACGAATGTCAGCCACTTCCTTGGTTGCGTCGCGAAGCTGCGCAAGCGAGGCGGGGCCGAGCAGTTTTTCGGCCATCGCGCGATGGGCGAGACGAAACGAAATGAGGTCCGCTTCAAGTGACGCTTTTCGGCCTTTTTCAACGCGCTCCGTAATCTTTTTCAGAGCATCGAGGGCAGCTGAATATTCTGCTGCATTGCCAGAGGTGCGCGCTTCCTCAACCCGGTCTGCAGCCGCGTTGATTTCAGCCAAACCGCCGGCGCGGGGCGCATCGCCGCTTTCTCGCAAAAAGGCAATCATGGTCAGAACACCAAGCTCGACCGCATCGTCTCCAGAACGGACAGCCTTTCGCAGGGCATTATTTCGGGCCCACTCCGCCGCGAACTCAAAAATCATCGGCACCGAAGTCGAACGCTTCTGGAGTCCTGAATTGGCATCAGCCTTTAGAATGCCCGGCACCGTTTCCGACAGAGTATTGAGATCCGCGAAGAGCTGCTGGGTGTTAGCAGCGATTTTTTCCGGCGTATCGCTCGCGGCCAACTCCGCGACGCTCTCGAGATAAAGCTTCATACTCTCCAAGATCGCCCTCGCATTACGAAAACGGATTAGGTCGGCATCGGGCGCGAACGCCTCTTCCAGTCCGCAGGGTGCGGAAGTGAATTCGTTGTTACCAATCAGATAGCAAGCTTCGCTCGGCTCATAAACGTACTCACCTGCGTGAATGAGCGCATCGACTTGTTGCGCCAGGGCGCTTGCCTCGCCTGCAGCTAGAACCTTGTCCAGAGGTAAATCCAGCGCCTGAATTGCCTTTTGGCTGGCATCAATCTCCTTTGTCACGTCCGGTACGGCGCACGCTGTCAAGCTTATGATGGACAGGATCGCTATCGGCGCAGCATGTGCTTTAATTGTGGTCATTGCTTGCTCCTATTTCTTTTCCAGGAAACTCTAAGACGACGGGAGAAAAACGTCTGAGAACTGGCCTGCGCCCTGCACCGCTTCTGGCGAGCTGCGCATGGTGCAGGCCGAATCTCCTGCTATGCTTTGCGAACCTTGATCACCTGCTCGGTCGACGCGGGAGGTACCATATAAGCGACGACGAAAGAGACGAGGATCGTCAAGGCACCCTGAACTTCAGGCGGTATCGTTGGCCCGGCCATCTGTCCATTGAGCCACAGCAACAGTTGAACGATGGCGCCCGCCAGCATGCTTGCCGTGACCTTTCTCACCGGGCGGTTAGAATTCATTCGGGTTTGAATCTTTTGCTCGGTTTCTGAAGTTGCGTCCGTCATCACGATTCTCCTATTGGGTTGATATCATTCACAAACCGAAGCAGATCGGCCATGGTGAAGTGCCCCGGTTCCGCGCCAGGCAGCTCCGGCTCCCAGTTCTTGCGTTGCCACAGAAAAGATCGCTGGTCGCCGTGCACGAGGCCCAGGAATGTCTCGACGATGATGGTCGAGCCGACCGGCCCAAGCCGCAGGCCCTGGTTCAGTTGTTCGGATTCCTTGAGGATGTAGAACCACAGTGGCGTCTCCTCGTGCAGGCCGTGCTTGCGCGCTGCCTCTCCGCCGACTCCGGTTGCGATGACCTCAGGTGACATGGGCTCAAGGCCCATATGCTGGGCGACGGATTGACCTGACGGCAGACCCACTTGGGTGCCGCGGCTGAGGTTTCGAAATGCTAAAACCGCGTTTCTATCAGTTTCACCGGGTAGGTTCTTGAGTGCCGGGGCCATAAGGGCATCGAGCTTGCGCGACGGATTGGGTCGCACTGCGGAATCCAGATCGAAAAATCTCCTCCAGTCGATGATCCAATTGCCGGGCAAGTCCCGCAGCTTGCCGCCGGGGATTCCCGGAGTTGGCAACACGCCGGGGTCGTCAACAAGCGCACCGACGATTGCACCCGACTTGCCGGTGAACCCGAAAAGAAGCTGCAGGCTTGCCGGAGTTAGAGCACCGATGTCCGTTCCGAAGACCCGGTTGTAGTCATAGATCTCCCGGATCATTGAATGGCCCAGGCGGTAGGCGGCCGCGGAGAACTCTGCGGGAATGTAGGGAGTGGTTTCAAAGCGGTAGAATTGGCGGCCCTGCTCCTTGATCTTGTGTACGAGCCCGGGTTCGGTAAGCCGCTCGACCCAATCGAAAAGAACGATCCACTGGTAGTGCCACGTTACGATCCGTTTGGCCTCCTCAAACTGCGCTGCGCCCTTCAGATTTGGCTGCTCGGCACTCAGAAAATCAACGACCGCGTTGTGAAACTTGAGAAACGCCAAATGGGTCTGAGCCACCGCAAGATTTTCGTCGTTACGTTCGTCGCCGATTAGGGCGCGTCCCACAGCGTTGCGCGGAAGATCATTTGGCAATGCCGTCGGCACATTCTCTGCCGGGGAGGCGGAAGTTGCTCCGATAAGGAACTTGTTGGACGTTGGGTAAGGCGGTCTCGGAAGCCGGGCGTAAAGTTGCGGTGACCGCCGTGGGCCTTCGGCATAGAGTGAGTCCAGATCCAGCGCCGGCGTCCGAAAATTTTCCGTCGCCAGCGGATCGGCCGCTTGTACATGAAGTGGCGTGGTATCGAGTGTGATGTCGTGGTCTGCAAACTGACCAAAGTAAGTGTATCCCGCCGGGATGCCAGGGTTGTCTCCTGTCGGATCCATCGCCGTATCGACCATGGCCTCCGCAAGTTCGAAGAGCGCGTCGTCTTCGACAACCAAGCCGGGCAGATTGGGGAACATGCGTCCGAACTTGCCGGGGTCTCCATTGCTGCTGCGCACGTTAAGCGTTTCCGCCGTCAGCGATCTGAGGTGCTGCCCGTGCGAACGCGGCCCTTGCTGCGAAAATTTTTTCGAGCTCATGACCGGTTCGACCGATTTGTTGTAGTCATCTGGTGCCATTCTTGACGTCCTCCACTGTAACCGCACCGAATCTGGCGCTGAAAAGGCATGGAGACTGTCCCACGGCTGCGTGAGCCAACCGTCATTGGCGCGTGAGTCAAACGTCAAAAATGCGCTTCTGGCCCGTTAGCTGGCTCTCTTCGAGCTTTTGGAGAGGTGGTTCCGGGAAACTTAAGAGCCGGGGAAAGATGATCTTCTGCGTAACAGCGGCATGATGCTGCGAGCGAGGAAAAAATATGGCAAGACATCCACGCCAGATCCATGGCCCGGCATTCAAGGCGAAGGTGACGGTTGCAGCGATCAATATTGAGTACGCCCTGATCGAACTGACGCAGGATTTCAGCGTGCATCCGAACCAGATCAAGCAGTGGCGCGATCAGCCGCTTGAGGGCGCGATCGGTGTGTTCGGCGATGGTGCAAAGTCCGAGCCCAAACCGGCGATCGACGTGAAGACCCCGCATGCGAAGATCAGAGAGGTGACGCTGGAGAACGAATCTTATCCGGCGCGCTCGGCAAGGCGGGTCTGCCGCCGAACGCAAGAAGTTGATCGATCCCACAGCCAATATCGGAAATTTTACAGCAGCCGACGCCCGCATTCGTCGCTTGACTGAAAAACTCCCGATCAGGCCCACTGTAACCAGCCGATGCCCGAAGCGGCGGCATCAAAACCGAAGCGGAAATACGTCGAGTAAACACACGGAACCTGTTCAGACAACCCGAGCCTACTATACGGTCACAATTTTTTCTGTTTTGATAGCATACATATTTAACTAAAATTCGAGAGGGGCTAGGTTGGTTACTTGGGGATAGAACTTGATCGCAGAATAAAATTATGCATTTGCGGCATCCCGACACTGACATGGGACGGTCGGAAGGTGGAGGTTTCTGGTCAGAAAGCGCAGGCGCTTCTAGCATACCTCGTTCTTGGGAAGGCGGCCGCGCATAGCCGGGACCATCTTTGCGAACTCCTGTGGGGCAATGTTGGTCACAAGAAGGCGAGAGCATCATTGCGCCAGTGTCTCGTCGGTCTACGACGCGTGTTAGACCCAATTTGCCCGGCAGCGCTCAGTACGGATGTGAACTCGATTTCCTTGCGCAGGGAGATTTTTACGACCGACATCGATGACCTCTTGAATGAAATCAAGGCGGGAAGCACCGACAGCCCGATGCTGAAGCAGCTGCCTCTGGCGCATCAATTGTTCGTGGGTGTCGACGGTTTGAACTCCGAATTTGATGACTGGTTGAACTCCGCCCGGTCCGCCGTTCTGTCCGATATGCAGGACGGGTTACGCAGTATCTATCTGGACGAGATCATTCCGCAGAACATTAGAATTTTTTATGCTCAGGCTGCACTTTTACTTGATGATTTGGACGAAGAAGCCGTTCGCACCCTCATGCTTTGTTATGCTGCTGGCAGCAATCCGACTGCGGCACTGCGAGCCTACAATGACTTCTACAAGCGGCTGGAGGACAATCTCGATGCCGAACCTGCGATCGCCACGCAAGATCTGGCGGTGCAGATAAAGCTGTCAAAGGCCGAGAACCCTTCGCAGGAACACACGACTGGTTTTAGCGTGCTACCAGCGGCCGCGCGCACGGGTACCGCCAAGATTGCGATCATGCCGTTCGAGATCGTGGGTGGGCAAAACGAAGATCCTTACCTGCCAATCGGCGTGCTGGATCACATTACCTGCCATATGGCATCCTTTCGTGCTCCAGCTGTTATTTCGAGCAATTCAACGCGCAGATTCCTTGGCCAAGTGCCGCGTCCTACCAAAGTCGCACGGGAACTCGATGCCAATTACGTCCTGACAGGCACAATACGGATTGATGGCGCTGACGCAGGCGTTTCAGTTCAACTTGCCGAAACGCAAAGCGAAAGCGTGCTCTGGGCGAAGGTAAGTATCTGTAAGACAGACGATTTGAAGTCACTGAACGTTCCGATTGCAGAAGAGATCGCCCGCGCGATTGTGCCTTCCGTCGATGCCGAAGAGCTGCGCCATTCGAAGTCGGTACCCGCAGAAGAACTGGAACCCTATCATCTGGTTTTGCAGGCGAAGGATTTAGTGTTCAGGCTGAAGAGAGAGGACTTTGTCAAGGCGGGCAACCTACTGCTCAGAGCGGTGGACAATGGCCCGCAGTTTTCGCCAGCGCATGCGCTTATTGCGGAGTGGTATTCCATCAACCTTTGGGAAGGCTGGTCGAAAAATGCACCCAAAGACAGGGCGGCGCTTGAACATCACGCCTTGAAGGCAATCGCTCTGTCGCCAGGAGACGGCCGCGTGATGGCGCTTTGGGCGCACAATCGGATGATGTTCGAGCGTGAATACGACTCCGCTCTGTCGACATTTCATGACGCGATAGAGCTTTGTCCGAACGATGCTGATACACTGGCCTGGTCGGTTCCAACACTCGCAAATACTCGGAATTCCGAGGCGGCGGTGCTGAACGCCAAAAAGGCTCTCGCCCTGTCTCCCTATGATCCGTTTATCTTCCGGAATGAGCATTTCCTCGGACTTGCGCACTACATGAATGGCGATTTCGACACTTCGGCGGAATACGGATTGAGAAGTTTCCGTCGGGCACCAAACTATCAGGGAAACATCCGTTCCACGATTGCGGCGCTCTGCGCCGCGGGGCGACAGTCTGAAACGGTTCATCTTGTCGAGCACCATAACAAGATCGCCCCGGGTTTTTCGGTGGCTGAGTTCAAGAAAAAGCACGGCTTACGTGATCCAGGGGACCGAGAAGTGTTCGCTTCGAGATTGATTGCAGCGGGATTGCCATCGTAGCCTTTGACACTGGATTGACGCGGCGATGACGCAGCGCCGTTAATTTGATTGAAAGGGAAAAGGAGAAAACCATTATGATTCACGGAAGCGCACATGGTTCATCACATGGATCGTCTCACGGGTCTTCGCATGGCTCATCGCACGGTTCGTCCTCGGGAGGCATGGGACCTGGCGCAGGAACCGATGTTCCTGCAGGAATACAGTTGCTGGCAGCCAAATATGACGTGAAGGATTTCGATCACTTTGTGCCTAAGCGGTTTGACCCCAAGAACCTTCATCCCGATCTGTTTATCCATGCCAAATTAAAGGACATCCTGCCCGCGGTCTTCAAAGATGACGACCACTACCGAAGCCTGCTTGGCGATCTGCTTAGCGCCCGATTGGTAAAGGACGATCTGGATCAAGCATTGTCGGATCGCGACGAAGTGCTTCGTGACTTTGGTGCCGAAATCAGAGATCAGGCGGACAGCTTTCACCACTACTTCTATAACGTCCTCTCTCTGCACCCCATGACACACCCGAAGACTGCACAGCTGATATCTCTGGGAACAATTGTTGCCGGAAGCGTCGGGATGCATTGCAAGCTGCTTTTCGAGCGCGCACGGCCGGTGCAATACTGGCCGGGTCTGCTGCCTGTGCTGCCGACGCCGCCGCACCCGTCTTTTCCCAGCAATCATGCGACGCAGGCTTACACGGTCGCCTTTCTGATCGCAGATGCGTTGGGCTCCCCAATGGACCGTGGTATCGGCCAGTACCTCGCGAGTCTGGCCGACCGCATCGCCGTAAATCGCGAAAAAGCGGGCGTTCATTTCTGGTCAGACAGTGAGGCAGGAAGGCGTCTGGCGCAGGATGTAAAGGATCAGCTGATGGCAATCCCCTTTGTCAGAGACGATCTGCTCGCCGTGTGCTGCGAGGAACTGGCCGATTTCGCGACCCCGGCAAAGTCAAGTTAGCCGCAACCAGAGAAATCCAGAGAGGAGACGGCCATGGCGCAACGACGCTACGTATTCGGAGGAGGTGTTCCTGCCGGTTGGTCCTCCTCGATAACCATTGACTTCATGAAGGGCGCCGGGATCAGCCGCAATGACAGTTTTTTCAAGGACAAAGACTTGCTCGGTACTCTCATCTCGACAAACAACTGGCCGGTGCGGGATCAGGGTACGCGCGGAACCTGCAATGCTTTTGCCGTGGCGGCGGCGGAGGAACTGCTGGGACATAACATGTCCGGCGCGCTGAAGAATTTATCTGAAGAGTACCTCTATGGCAAAATGCAGGGGTACGGCCTCGACCCGCTGCGCGATATCGGGGTTAATCTGTCTGATATCGACGAACAGGCGCTTGCGGAATCCGGCGGCACCTTTCTGGAGCAGGCGCGGATGACGCTTATCAAAAACGGGTTATGCAGCGAAGCAAGCGTCGAATACCAATCGAATGCAGCGACAAATCATTTTGAAACCGTTTTTCCCGAACCCGCAGAAATCGAAGCGTCAAGCAGCAAGATAGCCGAAGGGAAACTTGCCCACGATATTGTCCAGAGGCCCAAACCCGCGAAGTTGAACCCTTGGCTGAGATCATCCACGGAACAACCCATTTCCGAGGTTCTGGCCGAAAAGATTCAGTCTGGTCTGCCGGCTGCCGCATCTTTCGCAATCCTAAGCGGGACCGGAAAGCAGGCCTGGACAGGGCGAAGAGCCCGGCACCTGGGAAAGGTGGAGTACCCTTCGGACACCGTTGCAAGGGAGTTGACGGCAATAGGCGGGCATTCGGTCTGTTTGGTTGGATTTATCGCAAGTAACGACGAAAACACTCTGCACAAAGGTTGGTTTGTGTTCCGAAACAGCTACGGAGAGGATGGCTTCGCAAAGTCATTCCATAAGGACGACACCCAACCCGTTGTACCCGCTGCAGGATATGGTCTGATCTCGACGCATGATGTTGACAGATATTGCTGGGAGTATTTGGCGAGGACGTCCGGTGGATCTGGGCAGCCCGTTTTCTAGCTTCTGTAGCCGTCTCGTGGGTTGTCAGATCCGACATCTACCACCGATCGGGTGATACAAAACGGCACATCTGCAGTTACTGCCGCTCAGAGAATTGTTGGACTAGGCAGTGGCGCACTCAATCCTAAGCAGAGCCGGATTTGTTGCGGCATGGATTCGATGTTGTTGGACGCATAGGATCTTTTTCGATCCGAATGAAAACAGGAGTAACTTATGACGACCTTGATTGCCGCACCCCAGTTTTCCGTCGTCAAGTATGATGATTCGGAGATCACGGCTCTTGATTTGCAGACAGCCCTGAACAAAGCCAATCCAGGCGATACCATCTTGTTGACACCGGGCGTTTATCGCGACCCGGTTTGGGTCCCACGCAGCGGCAAGAAAGGAGCCCCTGTCACGATTCAGGGCCCATCGCATGGTGTTGCCATGTTCGACGCGGCGCGCAGGCCGCAAGACGGTCTGCATCACAGCAAGTGGCCGATGGATGGACAATGGGCCATGTTCAAGATGCTCGATGTTGGGCATGTCGTGTTCGATAACTTGTCATTCCGCAATTGCTGGCCACAGGTATTCTATCTCAGAGGCTGCCAGGACATCACGTTCCGAAACATAAACGGCACCGGCGCGCGAAACGTGATCTTTGTACGCAACTCCGATCACACCGTGTCGCGCGGCTTTCTCGTCGAGGGTATGCAATGGGTTCAAGACGTCGACCATGACATGTGGGCCGGTCGGGTCAAATGGAAGGAGGTCAAGGAAAGGGCCGGCTTCGAGAACAAGAGTTGGTTCAATGGTGCATTGTTCGAAAGTTATGATATTCTTGGTGAAGTTACGATCCGCGACTGCGATGTGTCACACGCATTCAACGCGATCCGGATGGACATCAAGCCTGAGCGGGTTTCTGTCGAAGAGGGGCAGCCAATCATATCAAGAAACCGAAATGTCAGAATTTATCGAAACCGATTTTCGTACATCAGAGATAATGCCGTCGAGCCCGAGAAGGGTCTTCACGGCTGGCTAGTTGCGGAAAACACTTTCTTTCAGGTCCATGCAGCCCTGTCGTGCGATGCCGTTTCGATCCGCGATGGTGCCTTCGTGTCCAATTGCTTTCTCAACCTCAGCCGCCCTGACGACGCCAGCAATACAGGCGGCAAGATCGTGAAGTTTCTCAGCCTTGGAGATCCGACACCGCGCCCACTGTGCTTGGGATTTGTCACCGCATTCAATTCGATCCGTAGCAGAACGAGGCTGGTCGCGGGCGCCCGGCTGAAGGATTGGTGCAATGTCAATAATGCGGTGGAGCGCTTCGCCGCGTCCGACAGGGACGACGTTACGCTTTTCGCCGAGATGGAGTGGTTTGAAGACGCCTTCACCGATGCGATGGCCACCAACGACCCCGGCTATCCGGACGTCTACCACGCAGAGGGCGGCAAGGTCGGAGACTGGAGCGCTTTGCCACAAGTCTTTGACTTTGACAATCCGGACAGTTTGTGCAAGGGGCAGGACATCGGCTGGGATGGGTCCTTGCCGTTGAGCAGCGAGGCCGCAGCCCTGATCTCCATACCCGTTACGATCCACGGGCCTGAGGATCTAAAAAAACGGATTCCGCGCGGTGGGTCGGTTGGATTTAGAAATCTGTTTGATCTGGGTTTGGATCAATGGCTAAACTAACCACTTTTCCTGACGGCGACTTGGCAAAAGCGCTTCGCCGACCTACCCCAATGGGCTCTAAAAGCTCTTCGTTGGGACCAGTCTGGGTAGAGTTCGTTGAGAAGCGCAAAACGATCCGCGCACCCGAACTTTGTCAGTGACCACCTCAATGAGAACCTGCATCGCCCGATGGGGCACTTTCCGACGCTGAAAGCAACGCTCATCGCAGCCAACGATAACGAAGCGATGTGAACGAATTCGGCTCATCTTGCTTCGACAGTGTTCCGAAAGGTTAAAAGGCTCGAACATCGCGTTGTTGGGCAGCACATAAGAATTTGAAAGTGTGCAATAACTTGGCTGCGGGACGGCGCTACAGATGGTCGCGGCAGGCACAGTCCACAAAAGCAAGGAGGTCCGTGGCAGGTGACCTGCAGAGGCATCGCAAATATCGTTGGTTGCGGGAGTAGGATTTGAACCTACGACCTTCAGGTTATGAGCCTCACAGGCCAATGTTTGCTGCAAATTGCTGGACGTATTTCTTTATATACTTATCAATATGTTACCTAGGTTCACGATCATCTATGCTTTGTCCGATGTTGTCCAAAATTGCTCTATAGCGTAGCACCAGCGTAGCACCAGATTGAGGATAGTGTTTTGGCCAGCCATCATTTGAACTTTACGAAAGCCGCCTTGCTGAAGGCACCAGCCGCTAAGAAAGGCAGTAAAGATTACTACTACGACGAGCGTGAGAAAGGCTTGGTTGTGGCGGTGACACCAGCCGGAACCAAGACCTTCTATCTTTACAAACGGATTGAGGGGCGACCGGAGCGGCTGTTGCTGGGGCGGTTCCCAGATATCAGCATCGAAAACGCCCGTAAGCTGGCCACTACCGCCAAGGGAGAAATCGCTACTGGAGCCAATCCCCAAAAAGACAAACGCGCCATTCGTGACGAAATGACCTTTGGGGCGCTGTTTACAGAATATCTGGAAAAGTATTCCAAGGTTCATAAGCGCTCTTGGGCCTATGACGAACGCGAGGTGAACAAGTTCCTGTCGCGCTGGTTTAAACGTAAGATATCATCGTTTGATCGCAACGAGATTGAACGTCTGCATGCCAAGATCGGCAAAGAGAACGGCTTGTATCAGGCCAACCGTTTGCTTGAACGGATACGGTCGATCTTTAACAAGGCGATTGAATGGGGATGGCAGGGACAAAACCCCGCTGTCGGCGTCAAGAAGTTCAAAGAGCAAAGCCGTGATCGGTTTTTGCAGCCTGACGAATTGCCCCGGTTTTTTGAAGCCGTGGCGAATGAACCAAATGAGGCAGCGCGAGACTTCTTCATGATATCGCTTTTGACGGGGGCGCGGAAATCCAACACGCTTGCAATGCGCTGGCGGGATATCAACTTTGCTAGTGCGACGTGGCGTATTGAGCAAACCAAGAATGGCGATGCACAAACCATCCACCTTCCCAAAGAGGCAATGGATATTCTGACCGACCGCAAACTGGCATCGGAAAGTCCGTGGGTGTTTGAGGGTTCAGGCAAAAGTGGGCATCTGGCCGATCCCAAAAAGGCATGGGAGCGCATACTGGCGGAGGCGGGCATTGAAGACCTGCGCATCCATGATTTACGCCGGACATTGGGAAGCTATCAGGCCGCGACGGGAGCCAACGGATATATCATCGGTAAATCGCTGGGGCATCGCAGTCAGCAATCCACGGCGGTTTACGCCCGCCTTAACATTGATCCGGTGCGTGAAAGCGTCAACAAGGCGACCGAAGCGATGTTTAAAGATGTCAGGAAACCCACCGATGAACCGCCCACCAAAAACGCCACTTGAACCTTGGCAGACCCTGCTTACAAGTTCTGATATTTTCAGCGACCTTTGCGATATTTACGATGCGAATTTCTTTGAAAGCTTTGCCTCAAGGTTCGACCGTAACCCAAAACCGTTTGATCTATTCAAAGGCGTTACAAGCACCGCGCATGCCTATGTCACGGGCAAATGGGCCAAATCGGCTGAGAACAGCAAATTACTGCAATACTCTGGTGTGCATTTGATCGGTGCGGGAATGTCCGCGCGGCGGTTGTCTGCTGAGCTAGACCAAGTGGCAAAGAGCGAGCGCGCGGTTGACGCCGTTCACAACAGTTTATCGGCAACCTTGGAAAATGACGTGACACGGCCTCATGCTGCAAAAGCGTATAGGGCGATCCAGTTTCGCGCTGGACCGCAATCGCGGCTTCGTGTGATCCAAGAGCTAGCCTCTGCCCTAGAGGAGGCGATTGAAGGCGTTATTGATCTACCTTTAGAGTTCGTTGATGAGGCTGCGGCAAAACCCATCGCCTTCGATTTTGTCAGTGCAAACAATAGCAACGCACAAAAGACCCTTCCCAAAAACCATCCCATGGAAGAGGCCGCGCGGGCCTTTAAACCCCCTTGGGAAGAGTTCTCGTCCGTCGCCTACCGACGCGGACGCTTTGATCACACGATTGGCGGCTACAATTGCGAAGCGGGCGTTGCGCTGCACCAAATCATCAAAAAAATAGACTCCAATGTGGCGCTTAGCTTGGCTGGAACTGCGATTGAAAACATCAGGGCACAACTTAAGGATGATATTCGTAGCGATTGAGAGCGTACTTTTCTCTACGTAGACATTTGGCCCATTGATACGGCAATAGATGTTAGCTGCACATATCTGAAATTCTATCAGCACTAACGTTTATTGCTGAAAGGAGCTCAAAATGAGCAACAGTGCACCACAATTAAATCTTCTCACACCACAAGACGTAGCGACGCGGCTTGGCATCTCAATCACTACACTTGCAACATGGCGTTGCACCAAGCGCTACCCACTGGCCTATCTCAAAGTGGGACGGCTCGTACGGTATCGCATCGGCGATGTTGAAGCATTTGAGATTGCTCGCCTGCATGGGGAGGTCGCAAATGACTATTAAGCTTCACCCACCCCG
Organism: Sulfitobacter sediminivivens; assembly: GCF_042611115.2. Lineage (NCBI taxonomy): Bacteria > Pseudomonadati > Pseudomonadota > Alphaproteobacteria > Rhodobacterales > Roseobacteraceae > Sulfitobacter > Sulfitobacter sediminivivens. Next base: position 10,941 of record NZ_JBHGAR020000032.1, on the reverse strand, counting down.
CCATGTTCACATTGCCGCCGTCAGCGGCGCTTGTCTGCTACGGCTTCCGGCGCTGCTGCAAAGCTGGTTGCCAGACGGGCGCGTCATTGGCTCTGAGTGGGTTGCGCGCAATCCGACTCGCGCCGACCGTCGCGCTGGGTCATTTAAGATCAATATGACCACCGGACGTTGGGCGGATTTTGCAACCAACGACAAAGGTGGCGATTTGGTAAGCCTCTACGCGTACCTGAATGGGCTGTCTCAGGTCGCCGCAGCACGAGAACTAGTTGCATCTTGGGGAGTAAACACATGACCAACCAGAATTTTGCTGACCTTGCACACCCAAAGGCAGGCATCGCCGCTACCCGGTACATCTATCACAATCAGGACGGTAACCCCGTCCTGATTGCCAATCGGTATAACAAGCCGGACGGGAGTAAATTATTCATGCCGTTTGATGTGACGCGCGGCGAATGGAAAGCACCTGAGTGTCGCCCGATTTACAATCTCGACAAGATCACAAACGCGAATCCGGCGGAGCCTGTCGTGCTGGTCGAAGGGGAGAAATGCGCCGATGCCCTGACCGCACTTGGGTATCTTGCCACGGCAACCTACGGCGGCTGCAATGCCTTACGGAAGGCGGACCTGTCACCGCTACGTAACCGTACCGTAGCGCTTTGGCCTGATTTTGATGAACCCGGCCTATCTTACATAAAGAAAGCGTACGTTACACTACGTAGTGAATATGGCGTATCGGCAAAGGTCATCCCAATCTCGGAAACGCTCCTACGTAAGGTAACGTTACGTAGTGAGGCCGAACGAGACGGGAATCCTCCTACGTATTGTAAAGGCTGGGACGCTGCCGACGCGGTTGCCAGCGGATGGAGCAAAGCGCAAATTGATGACCTGTTATCCTATGCCGAACCGCTGGCACCTGCCAACACCAATGCAAAGCCCGTGCCGCCGGATGCGGCGACACCATCCGGCGGCATTGCTGATATTGATGTTTGGAAAACACCGGACGGGGAACCCTACGCGACGCTGCGCCGAGATGGTCATTTTGAGTATTGGCCCATTGGGTCTGCCACGTTCAAAAAGTACCTATCGTTCCAGCACTACCAAGCGACAGAAAAGATGTTGTCACAATCCGCGCTAGACGATCAACGCCGGACCTTTGAAGGGCAAGCCCTGTTTGGTGGTGACATTCATCCGGTGTTTAACCGGGTCGGCACATTGGGCCGGACATTATACGTGGACCTTGGCGGTAAAGATTGGAAAGCTATCGCGATCAACAGCGAAGGCTGGCAGGTCATTGATCATCCCCCTGCCCGCTTTACTCGCGCAGGATCAATGCAACCGTTACCACTGCCCGCCACCAGTGGCGGCGATATCAACTTGCTGCGCCCGTTCCTAAACACGGCAACGGAAGCTGACTTTCAAATGCTGGTCGCGTGGCTCATTGGCTGCTTCCATCCCAAAGGGCCATATCCAATCTTGATTCTTAACGGCGAACAAGGCAGCGCCAAAAGCACCACGGCGCGTGTTCTACGTAACCTTATAGACCCAGCCAATCCGGTTGCCCGCAGTGCACCAAACTCAGAGCAGGATTTAGTGATCGCAGCAAAGCACAATCATGTGCTTGCCTTTGATAACCTTTCGAGCATCAAGCCGATGATGGCGGATGCGTTTTGCCGGATTGCAACGGGTGGCGGTTTTGGAACGCGCAAACTGCACACGGACTCAGACGAAATGCTGTTCAGCGCCACACGGCCCTGCTTACTGAACGGTATCCCAGACTTGGTTGGCCGTCCTGATCTGGCTGATCGCGCCATTGTCGTGTCGCTGCCCGTCATCCCACCAATTGAGCGGGCTTTTGAGGGTGAGTTCAACAAAGCCTTGGACGCCGTAATGCCGCGTATCTTGGCAGGCTTGTTAGATGCCGTATCAACCGCACTGGCCAACCTTGCCTCTGTGCGACTCACAGAGCGGCCTAGGATGGCCGACTTCGCCAAATGGGTATCTGCTGCCGAGCCCGCCCTAGGTTGGACTCAGGGGGCGTTTTTGGAGGCCTACGCGGCAAACCGGGATTCAGGCGACCGCGCAACGGTTGAAGGCAACCCCGTTGGCTTGGCCATTCTGAAGTTAGTGCAGGACGATGGGCGCTGGTCAGGCACGATGACGGAGTTAAAAACCATCCTGCGCAATCGCTACCCGCTGCTAACAGATGATCCCTACAGCTTCCCCCGCCAAGAAAACAAACTCTCCGCCGCCATCCGGCGCATTGTGCCGCCACTGCGGCGGATGGGAGTTGAGATTAGTTTTGCACGCCAAGGGCAGTCAGGGGAGCGTATTCTCAAGATCGAAAGTTGTTAATGATCGTCAGTATCGTCAGTCGCCGCAACACTGACGATACTGACGATGGAGTGAGTTCGGTAGAACATGTGTCGCCACATTTTTACCGTTCGTAAAGCCTCCTCCGTTTCAAAGCTTTTTCTGCAACCAGATATTCATTCGTCGCCTTCCGCTAAACTGTTGCTTGCTGGTTGATTACGGCCATTCATGGCCCCGTTGCTGTAGCAAAACGACAAGCCTGTGAAATCTTTCGTCTTGGCTTAGCGCTGCATCGGCATCTCGAATTGATTGCAATAAGTGTTTCAAGTCTTCTGATAGCCATTGGTCAGCCTCATCAATGATAATTGACAAAAACTGAAGCGTCTCTGCAGGATAACTTGTGACGAAATCGGCTTTAGACATTAAATGCAACACTAAGCCGCTATCTTCAATTGGCTGAAGCCAACCTTCCAGCATTCCAAGAGCACTCGGAAATGCGTCCCCTGCAACAGCACATAGCAAGGAAAATGCCTTTGAGACTGGAGGCGTTTTCGCTTCTTGGATTTTCGGCCAGATATTCTTGAAAAATGGAGATATCCGGTTGTGAAAATACTCTTCGCGTTGCTCACCCGCACCCTGCAACGCACGGAACAGGGTATTGGCAACAACTGCCAGAGAATCTGAGGTAAGTGTTTTGACTACATTTCTAAAATCCAGCCTGGAATATGAGCCTTCCGGCTCAAGTGCGCTGTAAGTTAGGAAAGATAAATACTGTTTTCTGTACACCTCTCCGAGCGAGTCAAAATGCGTGGGAATTTCAAGCAACACTTCCTTCATCTCGTCAAGCAGTGGCCAATACAGCCTTGGTGAGTGAAGAAAGCTCATCCACATTCCTGGAGCCATATCCGGTGACTGTACCCAGTCGAAATAAGGAAGAAGGTTTGCCTTGGTCCATTCCCTGTCAACTCGGTAAAGGGTAATCAAACTGCCCGCCAAAATGATTGGGCCATACCTCAACCCCGGAACATCTTGGCGACAGATGTCGATGAATATTGGCTCCACCTCAGCGTGCAACCCCTGATCATCTTCGAGTCCTTGATCAAACCACCAATTCATCGCGGCTTCAGTTGCAATACCAACAGGATGATTTATCGCATGGCTGATGATTTCCGCATCGAATTCCATAGTATCGTTTCGGTACGCATTAAAGATGCTTCCAATTAGCCCGAAGAAACAATCTGCCTCTTCAACTTTTGATTTTGATACGGTTCTCAACCACCAAGCAAGAGCCCATGCTATCTCTTTCAGATCGCTGTCGGAAATCGACAAATAAGTTGAGTAAAGTTTTTCCCATGAGCGAAGAGCGATGCCTTCATCACCGGCCCATGCCTGAAGCGCTTGTCGCCACCGCCCCAGAGGCCATATCCCCCTTTGCGCTAATGCAGTTAAGGCATCGACTGCTAGACTCAGATCTTTGACGCATATTTCTTGCCAATCATCGGACTCTCGAAAGTGATCCGTCGATTGAAATTCCTCCAGCCACAATTCCAATTCATCAACACTTCGTGGTGCTTGGCGAACAATACGGTCTTCTTGACCATCAGACGTCCAAGACGCGAATTCGTCTCGCTCATCATCAGCGAGTTTCCATTCAGAATATTGATCTTTGATCTGATTGAACAGTGCTTGCGCATTGTGATTCAATACACCTCCTGCCACATTTAATTTCGCTAGAAGCAGCCACTGCATTCGCTTCTTTGCGCGTTGAAGGTCTCCGGCGTCCAGATTGTCGCGGAACATTTGATCAGGAGGGCCCTCACAAATGGCTGCTTGCAGAGTGTCACTTTGAATGGCCGATATGCGCGTTGAAAGAGAGGCGATCAGCCGAATTGTTTCACGTCGTGTCGTGATGGCCCACAACCAATAATGGTCATCTGACAAAAGCCACGAAAGCGCTTTTTCTTCCCCAATCAGTTTCAGGTTTTGAGCCGCCGCAAAGAATGCCAATCGTCGAAACAGGGGATATCGAGCGCTGGACCAACGTTGGGCTTCCGACATTGCCGCCTCAGGATTAAGCTCGGCAGCGGCAAGCCATGCATCCCGTGTCAAATCAATCAATACAGTCCATTCATTGTAGTCTTTGTTTTGTTCATGACTGGAAATTGAAGGTTGGTGATAAAAGGATAAATCCTCCCGATCACTCGCCTTCCCGAGATATTGCATCAGGTCCAATGCGTCTCGTAATAAGCTTGAAAAATCTGGCAACAGCAAAGGTAGCGCTTCAGTCCATTGGTTGACCTCACCCAAAGACCGCACAGCAGAATGAGAATGATCCATTCCCAGAACGATTTCCCATTCCACCAAATCTGAAACTCGAGGTTGATCACTATCCGATACATTTACAGCATCGGGCCAACGGTAAGGACGACTGATCTTCACAACCGGCGCGAGAGCATTACGCAGCTCGAATTGCAAAGTCGCAGTGAGGCCTTGAATCTTTAGCCTTTCTCCCCACGAGTACAAATTGTGATGTGGCGTTCTATTTTTTATGCGCCCTGAAAACAACAAGGCCCACAGGATTTGTAGAGCAGGAGAAGGTGGATCTTTGTCGAGTTTTTGTTTCAATTCCCATTCAAATTGCGGAAGGAGGTTTGCGCCTAGGTCGGTTATCCAGTGAAAAAGCTCGGGATTATCTACATGGCGAGCGAGCCATCGAGCCAGATGCTTCATGACATCATCAAGCCTTCTTGAGTTGAGGCCAAAGGCTTGAACTGGTGCCATAAAACTCGATCGGGTGTATGGTGATGGCCGCCGTAGGAGGCTGAATGCGAGCTTCGGGTCTTCCTTTTTGTCAGCTTGAACGCCAAAGCGAGAAAGGTCTTTGTGCCGAAACTGGTTGTTCATGAAAGGCCCGACCCAGTCAAATGTCGGCAATGGATTGAAATCCGCGAAGTATTTGGCCGGAAGGCCTGATTTGTCACTTAGGGCCCAGACCATTCGACCCACAAAATCGTCCTGCTTAGTCGTAGTCACTGGCTTGATTTGACAATACTTGGTGACTAGTGCCTCCTTTCCATTGAGGCCATCGCGGTAATTCATTGCCCAGGCATGCAATGTCTCGTGAAGATAATAGTGACGCCGATATCCCTTATACAAAATTGGGATCACGTTTTTCGCCTCCCATTCTTTCTTCGCGTCCTCTTCTTTACCCTTAGAGAAATTCCCAAATGCGAATGCTTTTGGGGAATCCTCTCCCATCAAAGTGTCAGCAGCAAGCGCATCCATCATGTACCGCAAAATTGGATCGTTGATGCTATACCCAACAAAACAAACGGTGTATCCCCGGAACAGCTCCCCCACGAAACGAGCTGCCCATCGCTCTGTCAGGTATGCGATACCGAAATCGCCGCTGGACATGATGAGACGGTTCAAATCATCATCCGTAGCTGCCTCTGGCAGAATTCCGTGGAGGTATACTAAACCATCCCAGCGGTTTTTTGGGACGGGAAGGAGCGGAGCCGCAAAAGAGAGGGTGTTCAGTTTTTCCTCGTCTATAACTTTATCAAAAATTCGATCAAAATTGGTCGTAACCAATCGGGTTTGGCCACTGCGGGATTTGCTTAGAGTCAAAAGCGCTTGGTGAGTTTGAGTGGCTTTAGGCCGTTTGAAATTTGGCGTCAGTATATCTACCAACGCTCTTCGGACTGCCAGACGCCCTCCAGGATGACCACGTTCGAGTAGTCCAATTGCCGTGTCAAACTGGCTGTTGTCTAAGGCAGTCTTTTCAACCGCAGAGGGAGAGACGCCGAGAGCATTATAGATATCATCAACCAAACCGCCAAATCCCGGAAGGCCTGCTGGATAAGATATTCCAGCCCCACAAAAGAATACCACCCGCCCTTCTTCCTGAGCCTCCAATAATTCTTCAGGGATGTCTGGTCCGTTCTTGATAAACTGCATAAATGCCGAAGCCCCTCAATCAAATTTAACACTCAGTTACTGAAGGCTACGACTACGCTGGTCAAGAAATGGAATCGTTGTTTGATTGGTCCCCCTCCTTGGAACCGACTTTATTCATTAGGAACCGTCGGTTCGGAGCTTGTTGGGTTTGCAGCTGGATTTTCAAATTTTGTTTGAGCGACAAGGCAAGTTTCTCTTCCGTATTCACTTTAATCCTCATGAGCGGCCAAAACGTAGCACCAGCGTAGCACCACTCGAACCGTCAATGCAGAAAGCCACCCGAAGGTGGCTGTTAAGTTATTGATTATATGTGGAAAACTTGGTTGCGGGAGTAGGATTTGAACCTACGACCTTCAGGTTATGAGCCTGACGAGCTACCGGGCTGCTCCATCCCGCGACAAGATAGATATAAAGCATCGAAGAGAGATACAAGATCAGAGGTTTTACTAGGTTTGGCGGTGACCTACTCTCCCACGTCTTAAGACGCAGTACCATCGGCGCGACGGCACTTAACTGCCGAGTTCGGGATGGGATCGGGTGTTTTGCTCGCGCTATGACCACCAAACCATGAAAAACCTCTAATGTCCAAGTCAGTACGACTAATATATGTGTATGCTTCTGATTTATCCGAAGAATAAGAGTTAATCTTGCTTCTACTGGATCAAATCAAGCCTATCGAGCAATTAGTACCAGTCAACTGAATGCATTACTGCACTTACATCTCTGGCCTATCGACGAGGTGGTCTACCTCGGCTCTCAGGGATACCTTGTTTTGAGGGGGGCTTCCCGCTTAGATGCCTTCAGCGGTTATCCTGTCCGATCATAGCTACCCAGCACTGCTATTGGCATAACAACTGGTCCACCAGTGGATCGTTCACCCCGGTCCTCTCGTACTAGGGGCAACTCCTCTCAAGTATCCTACACCCACGGAAGATAGGGACCGAACTGTCTCACGACGTTCTAAACCCAGCTCACGTACCTCTTTAAACGGCGAACAGCCGTACCCTTGGGACCTGCTCCAGCCCCAGGATGAGATGAGCCGACATCGAGGTGCCAAACACTGCCGTCGATATGGACTCTTGGGCAGTATCAGCCTGTTATCCCCGGCGTACCTTTTATCCGTTGAGCGATGGCCCTCCCACTTGGGACCACCGGATCACTATGGCCGTCTTTCGACTCTGCTCGACTTGTCAGTCTCGCAGTCAGGCTGGCTTCTGCCATTGCACTCAACGAGCGATTTCCGACCGCTCTGAGCCAACCTTCGCGCGCCTCCGTTACGATTTAGGAGGCGACCGCCCCAGTCAAACTACCCACCACACAGGGTCCCGGATCCGGATAACGGACCGCGGTTAGACATCAAGCAGAACAAGGGTGGTATCTCAAGGGAGGCTCCACGCAAACTAGCGTTCACGCTTCAAAGCCCACCACCTATCCTGCACATGTTCGGCCTAATGCCAGTGTGAAGTTGTAGTAAAGGTGCACGGGGTCTTTCCGTCTAACCGCGGGAAACCTGCATCTTGACAGGTAATTCAATTTCGCTGAGTCTATGTTGGAGACAGCGGGGAAGTCGTTACGCCATTCGTGCAGGTCGGAACTTACCCGACAAGGAATTTCGCTACCTTAGGACCGTTATAGTTACGGCCGCCGTTTACCTGGGCTTCAATTCAGAGCTCTCACCCCTCCTTTTAACCTTCAGGCACCGGGCAGGCGTCAGACCCTATACGTCGTCTTGCGACTTCGCAGAGCCCTGTGTTTTTAATAAACAGTCGCCACCCCCTGGTTTGTGCCCCCAGCCTCTAGTTGCCTAGAAACCGGGCCTCCTTCTCGCGAACTTACGGAGGTATTTTGCCGAGTTCCTTCAACATAGTTCTCTCAAGCGCCTTGGTATTCTCTACCAGTCCACCTGTGTCGGTTTAGGGTACGATCTAGCGATGGAGCTATTTCCAGGAACCTCTAAGCAGCCCATTCAATCCGATAAGGATGAACTACCCTCGAGATCCGTCACTTCCATCTGGCCCAGGAATATTAACCTGGTTCCCATCGACTACGCCTTTCGGCCTCGCCTTAGGGGTCGGCTTACCCTGCTCAGATTAGCTTTAAGCAGGAACCCTTGGACTTTCGGCGAGAGTGTCTCTCACACTCTTTGTCGCTACTCATGTCATCATTCTCACTAGTGATCTCTCCACCGGATCGCTCACGCGCCAGCTTCACAGAAAACTCCGCGTCTCCAATACGGGTCGAAACCCGCAAAAGAGACATGGAATTATGTCACACTACGCTCTGCTACCATGCAATAAATGCATCCTCAGCTTCGGCTCATGGCTTGAGCCCCGTTACATCTTCGCCGCAAGACAACTTATTTAGACCAGTGAGCTGTTACGCTATCTTTAAAGGATGGCTGCTTCTAAGCCAACCTCCTGGTTGTTTTGGTCGTCTCACCTGCTTTCCCACTTAGCCATGAATTAGGGGCCTTAGCTGGAGGTTAGGGTTGTTTCCCTCTTCACGACGGACGTTAGCATTCGCCGTGTGTCTGCCATCTAGTACTCCTCGGTATTCGGAGTTTGGTTAGGATCAGTAAGTCTGTGGGACCCCATTACCCATCCAGTGCTCTACCCCCGAGGGTATTCGGATGACGCTCTACCTAAATAGATTTCGCAGAGAACCAGCTATCTCCGAGTTTGATTGGCCTTTCACCCCTAGGCACAGCTCATCCCGATCCTTTTCAACGGATGTGGGTTCGGTCCTCCAGTAAGTGTTACCTTACCTTCAACCTGGCCATGCCTAGATCACTCGGTTTCGGGTCTGATCCCACAAACTCAACGCCCTATTAAGACTCGCTTTCGCTGCGCCTACACCTAACGGCTTAAGCTTGCTTGTGAGACCAAGTCGATGACCCATTATACAAAAGGTACGCTGTCAGGGCGTAAAGCCCCTCCAACTGATTGTAGGCGTTCGGTTTCAGGTACTGTTTCACTCCCCTCGTCGGGGTGCTTTTCACCTTTCCCTCACGGTACTGGTTCACTATCGGTCAGTAAGGAGTACTTAGCCTTCGAAGGTGGTCCTCCGATCTTCAGACAGAATTTCACGTGTTCCGCCCTACTTAATACGTCCTCTCATGCTTCTTATACGGGACTATCACCCACTTTGGTTGCGCATTCCAACGCATTCTAACCACAATTGAGGCTCGGCTGGTCCCCGTTCGCTCGCCGCTACTAGGGGAGTATCAATTGATTTCCTTTCCTCCGGGTACTTAGATGTTTCAGTTCCCCGGGTTTGCCTTTTTAAGCCTATATATTCAGCCTAAAAATACCTGTTTTACCTCATTATTAGCTACCCCGAAGGATAATAATAACAAAGTATCAGGTGGGTTGCCCCATTCAGAAATCCATGGATCAAAGCTTATTCTCAGCTCCCCATGGCTTATCGCAGAGTATCACGTCTTTCATCGCCTCTTACTGCCAAGGCATTCACCAAACGCCCTTTTCGCGCTTGATTTGATCCAGAAAAAGCAAGACTTCCTTTATGTCCTATCGCTTCGCTACTTGAGGACTATTTACATCCGCTTGTAACGTTACTGCATAGAACAGAAGGCATGCGCGACGAACAGAAGCTGGTAAGAAACTGTTCATCCTTATTCCGGTTCAAAAGCATACTTTTTTCCCGCCCACTCTCTAAGAGTGGACAATGAGACATGCATATAGCTGCCAGCCGTGCGGGCAAGCAGCGTCATATCTCTGGTTAGTGTACTTGACTTGGACAACACGTTCGTTTCAGTAGGCATACGTCTGGTCGGCCGAGGAAACAGCCTTGCAAACGCTCGCTTTGGACCGAAGTCCGCCGCACCAAACCGAGGTTAACTTCTAACGCGAAGCAACCAAACAGTGTTGTTATTGTATCTCTCTTTACGATGTCAATTCGTCCGATTGGACGAGCAAATGCGCCATAGCGCACTTGCTGATCTAATCATCAGCAGTATCTGAACCAGTCTGGCAATGTGATGCGAAACGGAAAGCTAACCGATTTTGCGCGCAGCACATTTTGCTCCTTATCATGTATTGGATTGTCTCTGATTTCGTCAAAAGCAATTTCCAATGCGCTATCCCAATCCCTATCGGGCAGGCCAGCAATCTTTTCATAGAACTTCCGGCTGTCTTTATGTGCATCTAACCATGCCTTGCCTGGTAAACCCTTTCCAGGTCCGCTGGCTGCCTTGACCCGGTCAATGTTCACATTGTCCAGTGCGTCAAGATTGGCATATTTCAGATGCGCCAGGTAGACACCGCGCGGGATATCCAGTTTTGCAGCCGACAAAATGTAAGCTGAAACTTCTACCCCGTGACGCGCAAGGTGCACGCCGCGCTTTACCGCCCACGCCTTACTGTAATGACCGGTAAAAACAGCATGCTGTCTTTTGCTCATCACAGCATCGCCACGACCCAGTTCAGCTTCACCGTCAACTTCCGCGATGTTCAGCCCAAGGGCAAACAATGCATCAACCGACTGTAGCTTGCTGAACAGTTCAACGAACGATCCATAATGCGCCGGATCTAAACAGATCAGCTCATCAGTGTCCGTCCGGATCACCCAGTCATAAGCAATACCCAATTCATCCTGAATGCTGTTGAGCAATTGCCCTCGCATCCGATCAAAACCAGACAGATCATACCGCGG